>NZ_JBHYKM010000003.1:0-40238 GCF_042741435.1 Streptomyces sp. NPDC058955
AACAGCTCGATCCGGTCCCACATCGCATCAGTGATTACTAACCGGACGGACACATCCGATCAACCGACCAGCCGATCAAAGAGACACGCTCTAGGTCGTCGTGCCCTGGGACGGGCGGTGCCGCGCACGAAGGGGCGTGGGGGCGGACAGCGGACATGTGCGTATGTGCGTATGTGCGTACGTGCGCGCGTGGAGGGCGGTGGGTGCGGGAGGAGTCGCCGACGGCGCTACGGGCGGCCGAGCCGGTACGCGCACCGGGCGCCCGTCCGGGTGGCGCCCCGGCCCGCCGGAGGACGGCGGAGGCGCCGCGCGCCTGGTGGGCCGCGGGGCGCCTCTGGGGCGACGGTCCGGGGCCGGGGCCAAAAGCCGCGGGCCGGGGCCAGGGCCGGGGGCCAGGGCCGCGGGCCGGGGCTGCGGGCCTAGGGGGTCGGAGGGGCCGGGCGCCGGGGCGGGGAGTCTGGGGGGGGCGGGCCAAGAGTCGGGGCGGCCAGGGGCCGGAGTGCCGGCCGAGGGGCGGGGCGGGCCGTACGCCCAGGGGTAGGGGTGGCTGGAAGGCAGGGCCGGGCCGGCCGGGGGGCGGGGGCCGTTGACGGGGTTGGGGCGCTGCGGCGTGTGCTGGGGGCTGTGGGGGCTTCGGCTGCGCCGGGCGCGGGCGTGGCGGCGAATGCCAGGGCTGGACGTTGCTCCTCACCGGCCCCGGTCGGCGTCGGATGCACCGCCTGTGTGCGGCCTGTCGTCGGAGTGGCTGCTGTCGGGCGGGAGGGCGTTCGGCCGCGGCCTGGGCGGAGAGGGGGTGCGGCTTCGGGAGGAGGGGGTGGGGGTGGGGGTCCTTCTTGGGGTGGAGAGGGGTCACCGTGTGCATTGCTTGCGCAACTCGCGGTGAGTTTGTTACGGGGTCCATGTGAGCCCGCGCATAGGACGCAGGTCACTTACGAAGCTTCGTAGTGGAGGGTTCGGGGGCGGTTCGGGGCGGGGCGAATCGGGGCAGGGGGCTTGTTCCGGGCGCGTACACGGGTCCCTGATCCACTACCCGGGATCGTACGTCACACCTTTGCCACGCGATTTTGCTGCCGCTAAGAATTGCCCCCGTCGCCGCCGAGCAGGCGCAGCGCCGCCCCGGCCCAGCGACCCCCAGCGATTCGAAGAGGTAGTCCTGCATGTCTCAGAACACCCCTGGCCACAGTCGTGGTCTGAAGAAGACCCACAAGGCCACGATCGCCGGCGTCGCCGCCCTGGGCGCTGCCGCCCTCACCCTCTCCCTCGTGCCGGGCAACGGCTCCACGGAGACCGAGCCGCAGGCGCTGAACACGACCCAGCAGGTCGCGTGGTCCTATGACGCGAGCAGCCCGCAGGCGAAGGCGCTGGCCGCGAGCGTGACCGACCAGCACACCACCATCGGTCTGAAGGCCAAGCAGGACGCCGAGGCGAAGGCCAAGGCGCAGGCGGCGGCCAAGGCGAAGGCCACGAAGGCCAAGGCCGCCGCGAAGGCGAAGGCCGACGCCGCCGCGAAGAAGCGGGCCGCCGAGGCGAAGGCCGCGGCGAAGGCGAAGGCCGCCGCGAAGAAGCGCGCCGCGCAGAAGACGGCCGCGAGCCGCTCCGTCACCCGGACGCCGGTCTTCGCGAACAACCTCGACGGCTGGATCCGCGAGGCGCTGTACATCATGGACAAGCACAACATCCCGGGCACGTACAACGGCCTGCACAAGAACATCATGCGCGAGTCCAGCGGCAACCCGTACGCGATCAACAACTGGGACATCAACGCCATCAACGGCGTCCCGTCCAAGGGTCTGCTGCAGGTCATCTACCCGACCTTCAAGGCGTACCACGTGCCGGGCACCAAGTTCGACCAGTACGACCCGGTCGCCAACATCGTCGCCGCCGCCAACTACGCGGCCGACCGTTACGGCTCGATCGACAACGTCAACAGCGCGTACTGAGTCGCCTCGACGACGCCGAAGGGCGGCACCCCGTGCGGGGTGCCGCCCTTCGGCGCGTGCCGTGCGGTCGCTACTTGCGCATGACCTCGGGCTCGTGGCGGCGCAGCAGGCGCGCGACCAGGACGCCGAGGACGACGGTCATGAACAGCAGCACGCCGATGTTGAAGCTCCACTGGCCGACGCTGTGCTCCCACAGGGGGTCCAGGTCGGTGGGGTTCTTCGGGTCCCACGGCGCCATCAGGTGCGCGAGGTCGAGGGTGGTGCCGGCGCCGGCGATGGCCCAGCGGGAGGGCATGAGCCAGGCGAACTGCTCCAGGCCGGGCGAGCCGAAGACCTTGAAGAGGATGCCGGTGAAGACGACCTGGACGATCGCGAACATGACCAGCAGCGGCATGGTCTTCTCGGCGGTCTTCACCAGCGCGGAGATGACCAGGCCGACCATCATCGAGGTGAGGCCGAGCGCGATGACGGTGAGGCAGAGCTCGACGGCCGGCGGCATGAGCAGGCCCTCGGCGGGCAGCTCGCGGATGGCGAAGCCGATGGCGCAGAGGATGACGCCCTGGAAGGCCGTGATGACGCCGAGGACGATCACCTTGGACATCAGGTACGCGGAGCGGGACAGGCCGGTGGCGCGCTCCCGTTCGTAGATGACCCGTTCCTTGATCAGTTCTCGGACCGAGTTGGCCGCGCCGGAGAAGCACATGCCGACCGTGAGGATCAGCATGATGATGCCGGCGTCGCCGTTGAAGCGGGACGGCGGCGTGGGCGGGGCCAGGCCGAAGTCGGCGGGGATGACGACGGAGACCGAGCCGATGACCGCCGGGAGGATCACCATGAGGGCGAGGAAGCCCTTGTCGGAGACGATCACCGAGGTGTAGCGGCGGATCAGGGTCCACAGCTGGGAGCCCCAGCCCTGCGGCTTGGGCGGGCGGGACATCGCCTGCTGCGGCATGTGGACGGGCTGGGCGGCGACGGCGTCGATGTCGGCGGCGTACAGCTGGTAGTGCTGCGAGCCCTTCCAGCGGCCGGCCCAGTCGTAGTCGCGGTAGTTCTCGAAGGCGGAGAAGACGTCGGCCCAGGAGGAGTAGCCGAAGAAGTTCAGCGCCTCGTCCGGCGGGCCGAAGTACGCGACGGAGCCGCCGGGCGCCATCACGAGGAGCTTGTCGCAGAGGGCCAGCTCGGCGACGGAGTGGGTGACGACGAGGACCGTGCGGCCGTCGTCGGCGAGGCCGCGGAGCAGCTGCATGACGTCGCGGTCCATGCCCGGGTCGAGGCCGGAGGTCGGCTCGTCCAGGAAGATCAGCGACGGCTTCGTCAGCAGCTCCAGGGCGACCGAGACGCGCTTGCGCTGGCCGCCGGAGAGGGAGGTGACCTTCTTCTCCTTGTGGATGTCGAGCTTGAGCTCGCGCAGCACCTCGTCGATCCGGGCCTCGCGCTCGGCGGTCGCGGTGTCGCCGGGGAAGCGGAGCTTGGCGGCGTACCGGAGGGCCTTCTGGACGGTCAGCTCCTTGTGCAGGATGTCGTCCTGCGGGACCAGACCGATGCGCTGGCGCAGCTCGGCGAACTGCTTGTAGAGGCTGCGGTTGTCGTAGAGGACGTCACCCTGGTCGGCGGGCCGGTAGCCGGTGAGCGCCTTGAGGAGGGTGGACTTGCCGGAGCCGGAGGGGCCGATGACGCCGATGAGCGACTTCTCGGGGACGCCGAAGGAGACGTCCTTGAGGATCTGCTTGCCGCCGTCGACGGTGACGGTGAGGTGGCGGGCCGAGAAGGAGACCGAGCCGGTGTCGACGAACTCTTCCAGCTGGCCGCCGACGATCCGGAAGGTGGAGTGGCCGACGCCGACGATGTCCTGCGGGCCGAGGAGGGCGCTGCCGCCCTTGGGGATCGGCTGGCCGTTGACGTAGGTGCCGTTGTGCGAGCCGAGGTCGCGGATCTCCATGCGGCCGTCGGGCGTGGCGTGGAACTCGGCGTGGTGGCGCGAGACCTGGAGGTCGGAGACGACCAGTTCGTTCTCGAGCGCACGGCCGATGCGCATCACGTGCCCGAGGGCGAGCTGGTGGAAGGTGGTCGGGCTGCGGTCGGAGTAGGCCGACGACGCCCCCGCGGCGCCGTTGGTCTTCTGGGCGAGCTGCTCGACCGGACCGCCGCCCTGGTGGGGCACCTGCGGCGGGACGTGGCCGCCGTGCTGCGGGGCGGGCTGCTGCCAGCCGCCGTGCTGGGGCGGCGGGGCGTCGTGGGTGGCCCACTCGGCCTGCGGTCCGGCCTGCTGCTGCGCGTGGTGGGCCGGGGCGGCGCCCTGCTGTCCCGCGTGGGCCTGCTGTCCCGCGTGCGCGGCCTGTCCGGCGTGCGCGGCGGCGAGGTTCAGGCGCGGGCCGTCCGTCGGGTTGCCGAGGTGGACGGCGGTGCCGGGGCCGATCTCCAGCTGCTGGAGCCGCTGCCCCGCGACGAAGGTGCCGTTGGTGGAGCCGTGGTCCTCGATGACCCAGCTCCGGCCGTTCCAGCTGATCGTGGCGTGCCGCCACGAGACCCTGGCGTCGTCGATGACCAGGTCCCCCTGGGGGTCGCGCCCCAGGGTGTACGACCGGGACGGCTCCAGCGTCCAGGTCCTGCCGTTGAGTTCGAGTACGAGTTCTGGCACTCCATGCCCCACTGTGTGTCCCCCGATGCACCCCCGTCACGGGGGCCCTAGGGATGGCGAATCATCCTGGGGAACTATTTCAGGCCGGGTCCCCGATCCGAAAGTCGGGCGGCGTGAAGACCCGGCGGAGGGCCGTCGGGGCCGTGCGGGCCGGGCTGGTCCGGACGGGTGTCCGGTACGCGGGACGGGGCGTCGGGTGGCACCGGGTGCCCGATACGGTGGAAGCACCATGAGCGCATCGCAGACACCGGACGTTCCCGCCGTTCCCGCCGCGGACGTGCCCACGCTTCTCGTCAAGATCTTCGGAAAGGACCGGCCCGGGATCACCGCCGGTCTCTTCGACACCCTGGCCGCCTTCTCCGTGGACGTCGTCGACATCGAGCAGGTCGTGTCGCGCGGCCGGCTGGTGCTGTGCGCGCTGGTCACCGAGCCGACCGTCGCCACCCAGGGCGAGCTGCGCGCCACCGTGCACAGCTGGGCCGAGTCCCTGAAGCTGCAGGCCGAGATCATCTCGGGCACCGGTGACAACCGGCCGCGCGGTGAGGGCCGCTCGCACGTGACGGTGCTCGGGCACCCGCTGACGGCCGAGCAGACGGCGGCCATAACGGCCAGGATCGCCGGTTCGGGCGGCAACATCGACCGTATCTTCCGGCTGGCGAAGTACCCGGTGACGGCGGTCGAGTTCGCCGTCTCGGGCTGTGCGACGGAGGCGCTGCGGACGGCGCTGGCGACCGAGGCGCACACGATCGGCGTGGACGTGGCGGTGGTCTCGGCCGGGCTGCACCGGCGGGCGCAGCGGCTGGTCGTGATGGACGTGGACTCGACGCTGATCCAGGACGAGGTCATCGAGCTCTTCGCGGCGCACGCGGGGTGCGAGGAGAAGGTCGCCGAGGTGACGGCGGCGGCGATGCGGGGCGAGCTGGACTTCGAGCAGTCGCTGCACGCGCGCGTGGCACTCCTGGAGGGCCTGGACGCGTCGGTGGTGGACAAGGTGCGGTCCGAGGTGCGGCTCACGCCGGGCGCGCGGACCCTGATCCGTACGCTGAAGCGGCTCGGCTACCAGGTGGGTGTGGTCTCGGGTGGCTTCACGCAGGTCACCGACGATCTGAAGGAGCGGCTGGGGCTCGACTTCGCCCAGGCCAACACCCTGGAGATCGTGGACGGGAAGCTGACCGGCCGGGTGACGGGCGAGATCGTGGACCGGGCGGGCAAGGCGCGGCTGCTGCGCCGGTTCGCGGCGGAGGCCGGGGTGCCGCTGGCGCAGACGGTGGCGATCGGCGACGGCGCCAACGACCTGGACATGCTGAACGCGGCGGGGCTCGGGGTGGCGTTCAACGCCAAGCCCGTGGTGCGCGAGGCGGCCCACACGGCGGTGAACGTGCCGTTCCTCGACACGGTGCTGTACCTGCTCGGGATCACCCGCGAGGAGGTCGAGGCGGCGGACGTCGGCGAGGAGTCCCCGGAGCACTGACGGTCCGTCCGGGCCGTCGCGTAACGGAAGGGCCCGGCCGTCGCGAGGACGGCCGGGCCCTTTTCGCGTGCCCGCCCACCGGTCGGCCGGACCGGGGTGGCGCGAGGCCGGCCGGCGGGCTCGTACGCGGGGCGTGCGGGCGCGCGGACCGGCGTGCGGGCCCTCCCGGCGGCGGGCGGTGGCCGCGTGGTCGTGCGGGCGCGCGCCTGGGGCGTGCGGGCGCGCGCGGCGCGTACGGGCGCGGCGGTGGGACCCGGGTCAGTCGTGGGGGGTCCAGAAGTCGACGAGGCGGCCGACGCCGTGCTCGACGGACTTCCAGGTGCCGGTGAAGGTGAGGACGGCGAAGGCGGCGGTGGGGTAGCCGCTGCGGTTCATCCGGGCGTAGGCGTCGCCCTCCGCGTCGCCGGCGAGGGCCTCGGCCAGGGCGTGCATGCCGGGGTTGTGGCCGATGACGAGGACGTCGGACACGTCTTCCGGGACCTCGTTGAGCAGGGCGATGAGCTCGCCGAGCGACGCCTCGTAGATCCGCTCCTCGTAGACCGTCCTCGGGCGCTCGGGCAGCTCGTGGACGGCGAGCTTCCACGTCTCGCGGGTGCGGGCGGCGGTCGAGCAGAGGGCCAGGTCGAAGCGGATGCCGGACTGGGCGAGCTTGCGGCCCGCCACGGGGGCGTCCTTGCGGCCGCGCTCGGCGAGCGGGCGCTCGTGGTCGGTCTCCTGGCCCCAGTCTGCCTTCGCGTGCCGGAGCAGCACGATCGTGCGGGTTGATTCGACGCTCATGGTCCACAGCTTGGCACGGATCCGCCCGTCCTGACTCAGAGAGCGAGGGTTTGCCCGATCAGCTGGAGGAACCGCCCGATCCCGTCGTCCCCGCCCGCCGCGGCGGCCTCGGCGGGCCCGGTGACGAGCAGCAGGAGGACGGTGAAGGCGGCCACCGGGAGGGCGAGGGCCCACCAGGGCAGCCGGGTGTCGACGCCGGTCGGCGTAGTCCGGTCGCCGGTGCGGGTGAGGGCCGCCATGGCCGCCTCCGTGGTGGGTACCCCGGGACGCGGTCCTCGGGGGAGGTGGGTGCCGCGGAACCGCGGTGTGTCTCCACCGTAGGGAGCGCGGGGGCCGCGGCCCATCCGGTGATCCACCCACTCGCCCCTGAGACTTTCCCCTAGGGGATGCCGGGGGTTGTCCCTACCCCCGGGCCGGTGCGGGGCCCCGGGCCGAGGCGGGCCGGGTCAGGGGGAGGCGATCGAGGCGATGACGGCGATGACGACCGTGATGCCGAGCATCGCGCCGAGCACGACGAGCAGCTTCTTCTGGCCGCCCTGGGGATTGGGTTCGAGAACGGGCATGGGCCCAGTCTCGCATCTCAGGATTCGTCCTCGACCGTCCGGTCCCGTCCGGCGAGCGAGCCCACGATCATCTGCGGCACCATCAGCCCGCCCATGAGGGCGATCGGCACGCCCCAGCCGCCGCTGTGCTGGTAGAGCACGCCGACGAGGAGGGGGCCCGGGATGGAGATCAGATAGCCGACGCACTGGGCGAAGGCGGAGAGCCGGACGACGCCGGTGCCGGTGCGCGAGCGCAGGCCGATCATGGTGAGGGCGAGCGGGAAGGCGCAGTTGGAGATGCCGAGGAGCACCGCCCAGACCCAGGCGCCGGCGGCGGGGGCGAGGAACAGGCCGGTGTAGCCGACCAGGCCGCAGGTGCCGAGGGCGACGACGATCGGGCCCTGGTGGCGCATGCGGGTGGCGAGGCGCGGGATGACGAAGGCGAGCGGGACGCCCATGACCATGGTGACCGCGAGCAGGACGCCCGCGGTGGAGGCGGGGACGCCTGCGTCGCGGAAGATCTGCGGCATCCAGCCCATGGTGATGTACGCGCCGGTGGCCTGGAGGCCGAAGAAGCAGGCGAGGGCCCAGGCGGTACGGCTGCGGTGCATCGGGCGCGGCGCGGCGGCCGGGGCGGCGGGGGCGGCGTTCGGGGCGGCCGGGGCGGCCGGTTCCGTACGGGAGGTGCCGGTGCGGTCCTTGACGAGCGGGAGCCAGGGCAGGACGGCGAGGGCGGCGAGGACCGCCCAGACGCCGAGGCCGAGGCGCCAGTCGCCGTCGAGGGCGTCGGTCATGGGGACGGTCAGGGCGGCGGCGAGCGAGGTGCCGAGCGCCAGGGCCATCGAGTACAGCCCGGTCATGCTGCCGATGCGGTCGGGGAAGTACCGCTTGACGATCACCGGCATGAGGACGTTGCTGACGGCGATGCCCATGAGGGCGAGGGCGCTGGCGGCGAGGAAGGCTGCGGTGCCGGTCGCGAGGGGGCGCAGCAGCAGGCCGGCGAGGATGGCGGCCATGCCGGCGCAGACGACGGCGGCGGGGCCGAAGCGGCGGGCCAGGCGCGGGGCGGCGATGCCGAAGATCGCGAAGCAGAGCGGGGGCACGGAGGTGAGGACGCCGGCCACGGTGCCGCTCATGTGGAGGCCGGCGCTGACCTCTTCGAGGAGGGCGCCGAGGCTGGTGATCGCGGGGCGCAGGTTGAGCGCGGCGAGGACGAGTCCGACGGAGACGAGGCCGAGGGTCCAGCGGCCGGCGCGGGCGCCGTCCCGGGTCGGCAGGGGGTGTTCCGGAGCGGGGGCCGGCCGGGTGGCGGCGGGTTCGAGGGTCTTCGGCTCGTCTGACATGGAGCCATCATAGAATCATGGGATGATTGGTTGTCCAATCTCGAACCACATCTCGCACCACATCTCGCACCACATCTCGAACCCCACCCCTCCCCCACCGGAAGGCGAGTCCCCATGGCCCTCGGGCACCCCCGGCGCACCGGTCTGACCGACCAGGTGATCGCCGAGCTGCGGAACCAGATCACCTCCGGCGAGTGGCCGGTCGGCTCGCGGATCCCGACCGAGCCCGAGCTGGTCGAGCAGCTGGGCGTGGCCCGCAACACGGTCCGCGAGGCGGTCCGCGCCCTGGCCCACAACGGGCTGCTCGACATCCGGCAGGGCTCCGGCACCTATGTGGCGGCGACGAGCGAGCTGGCCGGGGTGATGCACCGGCGGTTCGCGGGCTCCGATCCGCGGCACGTGGCGGAGCTGCGCTCCACGCTGGAGTCGGCCGCCGCGCGGTTCGCGGCGCTGCGGCGCTCGGAGCGGGACCTGAAGCAGCTGGACGCGCTGCTGGTCCGGCGCGAGGAGGCGTGGGAGTCGGGCGACGCGGAGCGGTTCGTGACGGTGGACTCGGCCTTCCACCACGCGGTGGTGGCGGCGTCCGGCAACGAGGTGCTGACCGAGCTCTACGCGGACCTGGGCGACCTCCTGCGGGAGTGGCTGCGCGGCGACGTGGGGCAGGTGCTGCGGCCGGAGAACCACATGGACCACGCGCGCCTGGTGGACGCGATCCGGAGCGGGGACGCGGAGCGGGCGGCGGAGGAGGCGGCCGGCTATCCGTTCATGTGCCTGGGCGGCCGGAAGGAGCAGGATCCGCCGCCGGTTCGTGGGTGACCCACGCGGAGCGGACCTCCTTCCAGCAGCGGGCCGTGACGGTCGCGTGGTCGGCGGGGGCGACGTCCACGGGCGCGCTGTCGGTGTCCAGGTCCCACCAGGGGTCGCACTCGACGTGGAGCCGTATCCGGTCGGTCCGCGGATAGGGGTTCCGGCAGTGGGTGGTGACCCGGCTGCCCTCGACGACCGTGTGGCAGGAGGAGCCGAAGTCCTCCGGGCCGTCGGCGGCCGGGGCGGCCCGGACGGCCGCGGCGGGTTCCTCGGCGGGGGCGGGGGCCGCGTGGACCTCCGCGGCGACGGCGGTCCCGAGAAGCAGGGCGGCGACCGAGGCGTAGGCGGCGAAGCCGCGGTGGAGCGCGCGCATGCCCGTACCTCCTCCCCGTGAGTAGCCGGAACGACACGCTCCGACCAGTCTGCGGTGATCCGCCGGACTTTTCGAGTCGGGGCCCCGGCCGGAACGGTGTGCGGGCGGTCAGGCGCCGATCGCGTGCAGGCCGCCGTCGACGTGGACGATCTCGCCGGTGGTCTTCGGGAACCAGTCGGAGAGCAGCGCGACGATGGCGCGGCCGGCCGGCTCCGGGTCGGAGAGGTCCCACTCCAGCGGGGAGCGGCTGTCCCAGACCTTCGCCAGCTCGCCGAAGCCCGGGATGGACTTCGCGGCCATGGAGCCGAGCGGGCCGGCGGAGACCAGGTTGCAGCGGATGTTCTGCTTGCCGAGGTCGCGCGCCATGTAGCGGCTGGTGGCCTCCAGGGCGGCCTTGGCCGGGCCCATCCAGTCGTACTGCGGCCAGGCGAACTTCGCGTCGAAGGTGAGGCCGACGACCGAGCCGCCCTCGCTCATCAGCGGCAGCAGCGCCATGGTCAGGGACTTCAGGGAGAAGGCCGAGACGTGCATGGCCGTGGAGACGGACTCGAACGGCGTGTTGAGGAAGTTGCCGCCCAGCGCGTCCTGCGGCGCGAAGCCGATGGAGTGCACGACGCCGTCGATGCGGTCGCCGAGGTGCTCGCGGACCTGGCCCTCCAGGCGGGCGAGGTGCTCGTCGTTGGAGACGTCGAGCTCCAGGACCTTGACCTTCTCCGGGTGGGGGAGCTTCTTGGCGATGCGCTCGGTCAGCGTGGGCCGGGGCCAGGCGGTGAGGATGATCTCCGCGCCCTGCTCCTGGGCCAGCTTCGCGGCGTGGAAGGCGATGGAGGACTCCATCAGCACACCGGTGATGAGGATCTTCTTGCCCTCGAGGATTCCAGCCATGATCAGTGACCCATTCCCAGTCCGCCGTCAACCGGGATGACGGCTCCAGTGATGTACGAGGCGTCGTCGGAGGCGAGGAATCGCACGGTCGCGGCGATCTCCTCCGGCTGCGCGTAGCGGCCGAGCGGGACCTGCGACACGATGCCCGCGCGCTGCTCGTCGGTGAGCGCGGCGGTCATGTCGGTGTCGACGAAGCCGGGCGCGACGACGTTGAAGGTGATGTTCCGCGAGCCGAGCTCACGGGCGAGCGAGCGGGCGAAGCCCACCAGGCCGGCCTTGGAGGCGGCGTAGTTGGCCTGGCCGGCGGAGCCGAGCAGACCGACGACCGAGGAGATCAGGACGACGCGGCCCTTCTTGGCCCGGAGCATGCCGCGGTTGGCGCGCTTCACGACCCGGAAGGTGCCGGTGAGGTTGGTGTCGAGGACGGACGTGAAGTCCTCCTCGGACATGCGCATGAGGAGCTGGTCCTTCGTCACGCCGGCGTTGGCCACGAGGACCTCGACCGGGCCGTGCTTCTCCTCGATCTCCTTGTACGCCTGCTCCACCTGCTCGCCGTCGGTGATGTCGCACCGGACGGCCAGGCAGCCCAGCCCGGCGAGCTCGGCCGGCGGCTCGCCCGACCGGTAGGTGTACGCGACCTTGTCGCCCGCCTCGGCGAACGCGCGGGCGATGGCGAGGCCGATGCCCCGGTTTCCTCCGGTGACGAGAACCGAGCGGCTCAACGGATCACCCTTTCGATCAGCGGTCAGGTACCTCGAAAATCTATCGGTCCGTCCCGCGATCCGCGGAATCGGGCCCTGACAGTGGCGTACGGATGTCACTGTCGGGTCCCTACAGAAATCCCTGGGCATCCCGACCCAAAGCGCGACATGATCGGGACGACCGGTCGCACACGACAGGAGACAGCTGTGCCAACTGAGGCCCATTCCATCGATCCGGCCTTCACGGCCCTGCCGCTGAGGGCGCTCGCCGACGCGGCGCTCGCGCGGGCGCGGGCGCTCGGCGCCGAGCACGCCGACTTCCGGCTCGAACGGGTGCGGTCCGCCGCCTGGCGGCTGCGGGACGCCAAGCCGGCCGGTTCCTCGGACACCACCGACCTCGGGTACGCGGTGCGGGTGGTGCACGGCGGGGCCTGGGGCTTCGCCTCCGGGGTCGATCTGACCATGGACGGGGCCGCGCGGGTCGCCTCGCAGGCCGTGGCCATGGCGCAGCTGTCGGCGCGGGTCATCGCGGCGGCCGGGTCGGACGAGCGGGTGGAGCTCGCGCCGGAGCCGGTGCACGCGGACAAGGTGTGGATCTCCTCGTACGAGATCGACCCGTTCTCCGTCCCGGCCGAGGAGAAGAGCGCGCTGCTCGCCGACTGGTCGACGCGGCTGCTGCGGGCCGACGGGGTGGCGCACGTGGACGCCTCGCTGCTCACGGTCTTCGAGAACAAGTTCTACGCGGACACGGCGGGCACCGTCACCACCCAGCAGCGGGTGCGGCTGCACCCGCAGCTCACCGCGACCGCGGTGGACGGCACGACCGGCGAGTTCGACTCGATGCGGACGATCGCGCCGCCGGTCGGGCGGGGCTGGGAGTACCTGACCGGGACCGGCTGGGACTGGGACAGGGAGCTGGAGGAGATCCCGGAGCTGCTCGCCGAGAAGATGCGGGCGCCGAGCGTCGAGGCCGGCCGGTACGACCTGGTCGTCGACCCGTCCAACCTGTGGCTGACGATCCACGAGTCGATCGGCCACGCCACCGAGCTGGACCGGGCGCTGGGGTACGAGGCGGCCTACGCGGGCACCTCCTTCGCCACCTTCGACCAGCTGGGCAAGCTGGCGTACGGCTCCTCGGTGATGAACGTGACCGGCGACCGCACGGCCGAGCACGGGCTCGCGACGATCGGGTACGACGACGAGGGCGTCGAGGCGCAGTCCTGGGACCTGGTGAAGGACGGCACGCTCGTCGGCTACCAGACGGACCGGCGGATCGCGGGGCTCACCGGCCTGGGGCGGTCCAACGGCTGCGCGTTCGCGGACTCCCCCGGGCACGTGCCGGTGCAGCGGATGGCGAACGTGTCGCTCCGGCCCGACCCGGGCGGCCTGTCGACGGAGGACCTGATCGGCGGCGTCGAGCGGGGCATCTACGTGGTCGGCGACCGGTCCTGGTCGATCGACATGCAGCGGTACAACTTCCAGTTCACCGGGCAGCGCTTCTTCCGCATCGAGAACGGCCGGCTGGCCGGCCAGCTGCGGGACGTGGCGTACCAGGCCACCACCACCGACTTCTGGGGCTCGATGGAGCAGGTCGGCGGCCCGCAGACGTACGTCCTCGGCGGCGCCTTCAACTGCGGCAAGGCCCAGCCGGGCCAGGTCGCGGCCGTCTCCCACGGCTGCCCCTCCGCCCTCTTCCGGGGCGTCAACATTCTGAACACGACGCAGGAGGCCGGTCGATGAGCCGCGTCAGCAAGCCGTACGAGATCGTCGAGCGGGCCCTTGAGCTGTCCCGCGCGGACGGGTGTGTCGTCATCGCGGACGAGGAGTCCTCGGCCAACCTGCGCTGGGCGGGCAACGCGCTCACCACCAACGGCGTGACCCGGGGCCGCACCCTCACCGTGATCGCGACGGTGGACGGCTCCGAGGGCACCGCCTCCGGTGTGGTCTCCCGGTCCGCGGTGACCGCGGAGGACCTGGAGCCGCTGGTCCGGGCAGCCGAGGCGGCGGCGCGGGCGGCCGGGCCCGCCGAGGACGCGCAGCCGCTGGTGGCGGGCGTGCCCGCGTCCCCCGACTTCACCGACGCGCCCGCCGAGACCTCCTCCGCCGTCTTCGCCGACTTCGCGCCGGCGCTCGGCGAGGCGTTCGCCCGCGCGCGGGCCGGCGGCCGGGAGCTGTACGGCTTCGCCAACCACGAGCTGACCTCCACCTACCTGGGCACGTCGACCGGGCTGCGGCTGCGGCACGACCAGCCCAACGGCACCCTGGAGCTCAACGCCAAGTCCCCCGACCGGTCCCGCTCCGCCTGGGCCGGGCGCTCCACCCGGGACTTCAAGGACGTGGACCCGGCGGCGCTCGACGCCGAGCTGGCCGTCCGGCTGGGCTGGGCCGAGCGGCGGATCGAGCTGCCGGCCGGGCGGTACGAGACGCTGCTGCCGCCGACCGCCGTGGCCGACCTGCTGATCTACCAGATGTGGTCCTCGACGGCCCGGGACGCGGTGGAGGGCCGTACGGTCTTCTCCCGGCCCGGCGGCGGCACCCGGCTCGGCGAGACCCTCTCGCCGCTGCCGCTGACCCTGCGCAGCGACCCGAACGAGCCGGGCCTGGAGTCCACGCCCTTCGTGATCGCGCACGCCTCCGGCGACGACGAGTCGGTCTTCGACAACGGTCTGCCGGTCGCCCCGGTGGAGTGGATCCGGGCCGGCGCGCTCGACCGCCTGATCACCACCCGGCACACGGCGGGCCTCACCGGCCTGCCGGTGGCGCCCGGGGTGGGGAACCTGATCCTGGACGGCGGCGGCGACCGCTCCCTGGAAGAGATGGTGGCCGCGACCGAGCGCGGGCTGCTGCTGACCTGCCTGTGGTACATCCGCGAGGTGGATCCGGCGACGCTGCTGCTCACCGGCCTGACCCGGGACGGCGTCTACCTCGTCGAGAACGGCGAGGTGGTCGGCGAGGTCAACAACTTCCGGTTCAACGAGTCGCCGGTGGACCTGCTGTCGCGGGCCACCGAGGCGGGCCGGACGGAGCGGACGCTGCCGCGCGAGTGGAGCGACTGGTTCACCCGGGCCGCGATGCCCGCCCTGCGGGTGCCCGACTTCAACATGAGCTCGGTCAGCAAGGGCGTCTGACCCGCCTAGACTGGGCTCTCACCCCGTAACTAGCCAAGGAGACTGACGACCGTGACGGACATCGTCGACGAGCTGAAGTGGCGCGGGCTCTTCGCCCAGTCCACCGACGAGGACGCCCTGCGCAAGGCTCTCGCGGACGGTCCCGTCACGTTCTATTGCGGTTTCGACCCGACCGCGGCCAGTCTCCACGTCGGCCACCTGGTCCAGGTGCTCACCGTCCGCCGGCTCCAGCAGGCCGGTCACCGGCCGCTGGCGCTGGTCGGCGGGGCCACCGGCCAGATCGGTGACCCGCGGCCGACCGCCGAGCGCACCCTGAACGACCCCGAGACGGTCGCGAACTGGGTGAACCGGCTGCGTTCCCAGATCGAGCCCTTCCTCTCCTTCGAGGGGGAGAACGCGGCGGTCATGGTGAACAACCTGGACTGGACCGCCGGGATGTCGGCGATCGAGTTCCTCCGGGACATCGGCAAGCACTTCCGGGTCAACAAGATGCTGACCAAGGACTCCGTCGCCCGCCGGCTGGAGTCCGAGCAGGGCATCAGCTACACCGAGTTCAGCTACCAGCTGCTCCAGGGCATGGACTTCCTGGAGCTGTACCGGCGCTACGGCTGCACGCTCCAGCAAGGCGGCTCGGACCAGTGGGGCAACCTGGTGGCCGGCCTCGACCTGATCCACCGGCTGGAGCCGGGCGCCGAGGTCCACGCCCTCGCGACGCCGCTGATGGTCAAGGCGGACGGCACCAAGTTCGGCAAGACCGAGGGCGGCGCCGTCTGGCTCGACCCGGAGATGACCACGCCGTACGCGTTCTACCAGTTCTGGCTGAACGTGGACGACCGGGACATCTCGACCTACATGCGGATCCTCTCCTTCAAGTCCCGCGAGGAGCTCGAGGAGCTGGAGGCGCAGACCGCCGAGCGGCCGCAGGCGCGGGCCGCCCAGCGCGCGCTCGCCGAGGAGCTGACCACGCTGGTGCACGGCGCCGAGCAGTGCGCGGCCGTCATCGACGCCTCCAAGGCGCTGTTCGGACAGGGCGACCTGGCCGAGTTGGACGAGGCGACGCTGGCCGCCGCGCTCTCCGAGCTGCCGCACGCCCGGGTGACCGAGCTGGGCCAGGTCGTGGACCTGTTCGCCGAGGTCGGCCTGGTGGCGAGCAAGTCGGCCGCGCGGCGCACGGTGAAGGAGGGCGGCGCCTACGTGAACAACGTGAAGGTGACCGCCGAGGACGCCGTCGTCGAGGCCGGCGAGCTGCTGCACGGCCGCTGGCTGGTGCTGCGGCGCGGCAAGAAGAACCTGGCGGCGATCGAGTACGCCGGCTGAGCGACGTCACCGCTTGGAGACGCACCGGAGGCCCGGTACGGCAGTCGCCGTGCCGGGCCTCCCGGCTCTCGGCCGGTGTCAGGCGCGCTGCCGGTTGCCCTTGATCGAGGCCCAGAGCATGTCGCCGACGCCGACCACGGCCACGGCGCCGATGAGCTGGAGCAGGTGACGGGTCCAGTCGATGCCCCTGGTGTCCTCGACGCCGATCCAGCCGGCGACCGCGTTGCCCAGGATGCTGCCCAGAATGCCGAAGATCGTCGTCAGCCACAGCGGGATCTGCTGCTTGCCCGGCAGGATCGCCTTCGCGATCAGACCCAGGACGAAACCGACGATGATCGCCCACAACCAACTCATAGCCGCCTCCTCGTGCGCATGTGGCCCCAGTCTCGGCCCATCGGCCATACGGCGCATGTCGGACGCCGCCGTACGTGCCCCGGTCTCGTCGGCCCGGGACGCCGGGCGTACGGTGGTCCGAGGTCCGGGCCGGGGAGGGTCCGGCGCGAGCGGCGGGTGGTGGAACGCGATGCGGAAGCGAGGCGGACCCGAGGTCTTCCGGATCACCGGGGCCCGGCAGGGGCTCGCGGACGACGTCCGGGGCAGGCAGCGGCGGTACGTCATCTCCATGTCGGTCCGGACGCTCTCCGTGATCGCGGCGGCGGTGCTGTGGAACGTGGAGCGGCACGTGGCGGTCGTGGCCCTGGCGCTGGGGGTGCTGCTGCCGTACATCGCGGTGGTGATCGCGAACGCGGGGCGCGAGTCCGCCCCCTCGCTCCCCTCGGCGTATCTGTCCTCGCCGGTGCGGCCGGCCCTCGGCCCGGCCGACGGTGTGACGGAATCCGGAGCGGAACGGCCGCACGGGCACGTCTGACCGGGCACCCTCGTCCCCGGTCACGGAACGTGGCGGGAACGCCGCCGGGAACCTCAAGAAAAGCTCAGATCAATCATGAAGTTCCGGTGCACCGTACCGGGGGTGCCGTGACATACTGCGTACGCGCTCCGCATCCCCCGTCGGAGCGACGGACCGATGCCGGGCAGCTCCCCCCGTGGCTGCTCGGCATCGCCCTTGCTGGACAATGATCGGGTGAGCGAAGAGAAGCCGATCTGTTCCGCCAAGGGCTGCCGCGCCGACGCCGTCTGGGTCCTCGCGTGGAACAACCCCAAGGTGCACACGCCCGAGCGGCGCAAGACCTGGCTCGCCTGCGAGGAGCACCGCGAGCACCTCTCCCAGTTCCTGGGCGTGCGCGGTTTCCTGAAGGACGTCGTGCCCTTCGCCGAGTGGGAGTCCGCGGAGCCCGGCTCAGCCGCCGATCGCTGACATCGGGCGGTCCGGCTGGAGGAAGCTCGGGTCGTCCAGGCCGGAGCCGGCCTTCTTGCCCCACATCGCCTTCTTCCACAGCTCCGCGACGGCCGCGTCCGATCCAGAGTCCGAGCGGAGCGCGGCCCGCAGGTCGGTCTCCTCGGTGGCGAAGAGGCAGGTGCGGATCTGTCCGTCGGCGGTGAGCCGGGTCCGGTCGCAGGCCCGGCAGAACGGGCGGGTGACGGAGGCGATGACGCCGACCGTGTGGGGGCCGCCGTCGACGACCCAGCGCTCGGCCGGGGCGGAGCCGCGCTCGTCGGCGCCCTCGGGGGTGAGGGTGAAGCGGGTGCGGAGGGACTCCAGGATGTCGCCGGCGGTGATCATGCCGTCGCGCTTCCAGCCGTGCTGGGCGTCGAGCGGCATCTGCTCGATGAAGCGGAGCTCGTACCCCTGCTCCATCGCCCAGGCGAGCAGGTCGGGGGCCTCGTCCTCGTTGAGCCCCGGCATCAGGACCGCGTTGACCTTCACCGGGGTGAGGCCCGCCTCGCGGGCGGCGGCCATGCCGTCGAGGACGTCGTGGTGGCGGTCGCGGCGGGTGAGGGTCTTGAAGACCTCGGGCCGCAGGGTGTCGAGGGAGACGTTGACCCGGTCCAGGCCGGCCGCCTTCAGGGCGGCGGCGGTGCGCTTGAGGCCGATGCCGTTGGTGGTCAGGGACATCCGGGGGCGGGGCTCCAGGGCGGCGCAGCGCTCGACGATCCCGACGAGGCCGGGGCGGAGCAGCGGCTCGCCGCCGGTGAAGCGGACCTCGGTGACGCCGAGGTCGGTGACGGCGATCCGGATCAGCCGGACGATCTCGTCGTCGGTGAGGAGGTCGGGCTTGGCCAGCCACTGCAGGCCCTCCTCGGGCATGCAGTAGGTGCAGCGCAGATTGCACCGGTCGGTGAGGGAAACGCGCAGGTCAGTGGCGACTCGGCCGTATGTGTCGAGGAGCACCGGGCCCCCTCCCCTTCTCCAGGTTCGCTTCTCGTTCGAGCCTACGTGACCACCGGGACCTTGGGCACGGGCCGATTGTCACGAGGACGGCACCGGCCGCGTCGTAGAACTCTACGACGCGGCCGGCACGGAGCAGCGCTCCCGTATACGACCGGGTGCGGTGCGGTCAGTGCTCGACGGCGGCGGCGGTGCCGACGCCGGTGAGGGACTTGACCTCCAGCTCGGCGTACTTGCCCTTGTCCGGCTCCTCCTTGGAGAGGAGGGAGCCGAGCCAGCCGAGGAGGAAGCCGAGCGGGATGGAGACCAGCCCGGGGTTCTCCAGCGGGAACCAGTGGAAGTCGACGCCCTTGAACATGGAGTTCGGCCCGCCGGAGACGACCGGCGAGAAGAGGACGAGGACGACGGAGGAGACCAGTCCGCCGTAGATCGACCAGAGCGCGCCCTGGGTGGTGAACCGCTTCCAGAAGAGCGAGTAGAGGATCGTCGGCAGGTTGGCCGAGGCGGCGACCGCGAAGGCGAGGGCGACCAGGCCGGCGACGTTGAGGTCGCGGGCGAGGGCGCCGAGGCCGATCGAGACGATGCCGATGAAGACGGTGGACCAGCGGGCGGCCCGCATCTCCTGCTTCTCGGTCGCCTGTCCGCGCTTGATCACGTTGGCGTAGATGTCGTGTGCGAAGGACGAGGAGGAGGCGAGGGTCAGTCCGGCGACGACGGCCAGGATGGTGGCGAAGGCGACGGCGGAGATGACGGCGAGGAGGATCGCGCCGGTGGTGGAGTCGGCGCCGCCGCCGACCTCCAGGGCGGTGAGCGGTGCCGCCGTGTTGCCGGCCTTGTTGGACGCCATGATCGTGTCGCTGCCGAGCAGGGCGGCGGCGCCGAAGCCGAGGACGATCGTCATCAGGTAGAAGGCGCCGATGATGCCGATGGCCCAGTTGACCGACTTACGGGCGGCCTTGGCGGTCGGCACCGTGTAGAAGCGGATCAGGATGTGCGGCAGGCCGGCGGTGCCGAGGACGAGGGCGATGCCGAGGGAGAGGAAGTCCAGCTTCGAGGTGGCGCTGACGCCGTACTTGAGGCCGGGCTCCAGGAACGCCTCGCCCTTGCCGCTGTTGGTGGCGGCGGCGCCGAGCAGGTCGGAGAGGTTGAAGTCGAACTTCAGCAGGATGAGGAAGGTGATGAGGAGGGTGCCCGCGATGAGCAGCACGGCCTTCACCATCTGCACCCAGGTGGTGCCCTTCATGCCGCCGATGGTGACGTAGACGATCATCAGGACGCCGACCAGGGCGACGATCGCGATCTTGCCGCCGTCGCTGGTGATGCCGAGGAGCAGCGAGACGAGGACGCCGGCGCCGGCCATCTGGGCGAGCAGGTAGAAGATCGAGACGACGATGGTGGAGGTGCCGGCGGCGGTGCGGACCGGTCGCTGGCGCATCCGGTAGGCGAGGACGTCGCCCATGGTGAAGCGGCCGGAGTTGCGCAGCGGTTCGGCGACCAGGAGCAGGGCGACGAGCCAGGCGACGAGGAAGCCGATGGAGTAGAGGAAGCCGTCGTAGCCGTAGAGGGCGATGGCTCCGGAGATGCCGAGGAAGGACGCGGCGGACATGTAGTCGCCGGAGATGGCCAGGCCGTTCTGGAAGCCGGTGAACTGGCCGCCGCCGGCGTAGAAGTCGGCGGCGCTGCGGGTCTGCCGGCCGGCCCAGACGGTGATGGCGAGGGTGGCGATGACGAAGGCCGCGAAGAGGGCGATGATCAGCGGCCGGTGCTCGGTGGTGGCGTTGTCGGCGGCGAGCAGGGCGGGGGCGGTGGCGAGGGTGCTCATGCGTCGCCCTCCATGCGGGCCTTGATGGCCTCGCCCCTGGGGTCGAGGCTGCGGGCGGCGTGGCGGGAGTACAGCCAGGCGATGAGGAAGGTGGTGGCGAACTGGCCGAGGCCGAGGACGAGCGCCACGTTGATGTTGCCGAAGAGGCGGGTGCCCATGAAGCCGCCCGCGTAGTTGGAGAGCAGGACGTAGAGCAGGTACCAGGTGATGAAGGCGATCGTCAGGGGGAAGGCGAAGGAGCGGTAGGTGCGGCGGAGCTCGCCGAACTCCTCGCTCTCCTGGACCTCGACGAACTGCTCCGTGGTGGGCCGGGCGGGACCGGGGTCGGTCGCGGTGCCCTTTCTCGGCGGCGGCGGTGCTTCGGTAGCCACGGAATCTCCTCGTGACGCGGGGACGGACGGCATGGTCAAGGGGGCCTCACCTGGGGGTGCGGGAACGGGGCGCCTGGCGGAGCCCCTCCCCTGCTCAACGGCACGGAGCCCGATGCGAAGTGGTTCAGCGGAGTGGATTTATCCGGCGGAATCTTCATGAAGTCTTCTCAACTCATTGATGAGCAGGGAAGATCAGCGATAGCTTCACTCGTCATGCACCTGCCCGTGCGCAACCCCGCGCGCGGGCAGCAGTACATACGGATGATGTGGAGAACCCATGGCTCATCTGGGATCGAGGCGCGGCCGAGTACTCGCTCTGCCTGCTGGTCTCGCGCTCACCGCTTCGCTCGGCTTCCTTCCCTCCGGCGCCGCCTCCGCCGCGGAACTGAGCGAGGCCCCGGCGGCCGCCACCGTCGCGACGACGGGCGAGAAGCTCTCGTACGTCGTCAACATCGAGGGTGGTCGCTGGACCGCCGACTCGGTGAAGAAGGCGATAGCCGCCGCCGGCGGCGAGGTCGTCATCGCGTACGACCAGATAGGCGTCATCGTCGTCCACTCGCAGAACCCCGAGTTCGCGAAGACGATCCGCCAGGCCCGCGGTGTGGTGTCGGCGGGTGCGACCCGTACCGCTCCGCTCACCGTCCAGGGCGACGACTCCGTCGGCGGTGCCACGGAGGAGCTGACCGCGGCCGAGGCCACGGCCGCCGCGGCGACCGCCACGGACGGTCAGGACCCGCTGGAGCCGCTGCAGTGGGACCTGCCGGCCATCAAGGCCGACAAGGCGCACGAGAAGACCCTCGGCAGCAGCAAGGTGACGGTCGGCGTCATCGACACCGGTGTGGACGACACCCACCCGGACCTGGCGCCGAACTTCGACACCGCGGCCTCCGCGAACTGCGTCTCCGGCAAGCCGGACACCACCCCCGGTTCGTGGCGTCCCAACCCGGGCGAGTCGGACCACGGCACCCACGTGGCGGGCACGATCGCCGCCGCGAAGAACGGTGTCGGCGTCACCGGTGTCGCCCCGGGCGTCAAGGTCTCCGGCATCAAGGTGTCCACCCCGGACGGCTTCTTCTACACGGAGGCCGTGGTCTGCGGCTTCGTGTGGGCGGCCGAGCACGGCGTCGACATCACGAACAACAGCTACTACACCGACCCGTGGATGTTCGCCTGCAAGACGGACGAGGACCAGAAGGCCCTCGTCGAGGCGGTCACCCGGGCGACCCGGTACGCGGAGAAGAAGGGCACGGTCAACGTGGCCGCGGCCGGCAACTCCAAGTTCGACCTCGCCGCCGACGAGATCGTGGACAACTCCAGCCCGAACGACACCGTTCCGGGCGACCGGGTCATCGACCCGAGCGAGTGCTTCGACTACCCGGCCCAGCTGCCGGGCGTCGTGACGGTCTCCGCGACCGGCGCGAAGGACCTGAAGGCGTCCTACTCGAACTACGGTCACGGTGTCATCGACATCGCCGCCCCCGGCGGTGACCGCACCGAGTACCAGACCCCGGACGCCCCGGCGGTCAACGGCCGCATCCTGTCGACCACGGTCAACGGCGGCTACAACTACAAGGCCGGTACGTCGATGGCGTCGCCGCACGCCGCCGGTGTGCTCGCGCTGCTGAAGTCGACGCACCCGAAGGCGAGCCCGGCCGCGCTGAAGGCGCTGCTGTACGCGCAGGCCGACGAGCGCTCCTGCACCAACCCGTACGACATCAACGGCGACGGCACCGTCGACGCCGTGTGCGAGGGCGGCAAGGAGAAGAACGGCTTCTACGGAGCCGGTCTGGTGGACGCGCTGGACGCCGTCCGCAAGTTCTGACGCTCTGAGGGGCCCCGGTGTGCTCTGCCACACCGGGGCCCTTTCGCATGTCCGGGAGGTGGCACCGGGTGCCATAGTGCGGGCATGGACAGCACGGTTCGGAGTGGTACGGAAGCACTGTGGGCGGCATTGGGCGGCGATCCCGCCCTGCTCGGCCGGGTGGAGTTCGGCGGGGTGGCGGGGCTGCTGCCGGCCCGGCTGCCGGTGATGGACCTGGCCCGGGCGACGGTCGCGGTCTGCGGGCTCGCCGCCGTGGAGCACGCGCGCGTGGCGGGGCCGGTGCGGGTGGACGACGGGGCCGTGGCCACCGCCTTCGTGAGCGAGCGCCATCTGCGGGTGGACGGACGGGCGCCGGTGAGCTTCGCGCCGCTGTCGCGGTTCTGGCGGGCGGCCGACGGCTGGGTCCGCACCCACGCCAACTACCCGCACCACAGGGCCGCGCTGCTGGCGGCGCTGGGCGCGGCGGACTCGGTGGAGGCGGTCGCGGAGGCGATCGGCGGGCGGAAGGCGGTGGACGTGGAGTCGGCGGTGTACGCCGCCGGGGGCCTCGCGGTGGCGCTGCGGACGCCCGGCGAGTGGGCCGCCCACGAGCAGGGCCGGGAGGTGGCGGCGCGGCCGGTGCTGAGCCGGGAGCGGCTCGACGAGGCCCCGCCCCGGCGGCGCACGGGTCCGCTGCGGGTGCTCGATCTGACCCGGGTGATCGCGGGGCCGGTGGCGACCCGGACGCTGGCGCTGCTCGGCGCGGACGTGCTGCGGATCGACCCGCCGGGCAACCCGGAGCTGCCGGACCAGCACGCGGACACGGACGTCGGGAAGCGGACGGCGGCCCTGGACCTGGACCGGCCCTCGGACCGGCGGACCTTCGAGGGGCTCCTGGACGCGGCGGACGTGCTGGTGACCGGCTACCGGCCGGGGGCCCTGGAGCGGTACGGCCTGGAGCGGCCGGGTCTGGTGACGGCCCGGCTGTCGGCGTGGGGCGACTACGGGCCGTGGGGCGGCCGGCGGGGCTTCGACAGCCTGGTGCAGGTGGCGACCGGGATCGCGGTCGAGGAGGGGTCGGCCGAGGAGCCGGGGGCGCTGCCGGCGCAGGCGCTGGACCACGGGACGGGGTATCTGCTGGCGGCGGCGGTGCTGCGGTCGCTGACGGAGCAGGAGCGGGACGGCGGCAGCCGGCTGGTCCGGCTCGCGCTGGCGCAGACCGGGCACTGGCTGGCACACGGACTCCCCCGGTACGACCCCGAGCGGTACCTCGCGGAGTCGGAGGGCCCGCTCGGGCGGCTGCGGCACGCGCTGTCGCCGGTGGCGTACGAGGGCGGCCCGGCGGGCTGGTCGCGCCCGCCGGGCGTCGCGGGGGCGGACGCCCCGGTGTGGGCTACGGCGTGACGAGGACCTTGAGGGCGGTGCGCTCGTCCATGGCCTTGTAGCCGCCGGGGACGCCGTCGAGGCCCACGGTGAGGTCGAAGACCGGGGACGGGTCGATGGTGCCGTCGAGGACGTCGGCGAGCAGCTCGGGGATGTAGGCGCGGACGGGGGCGACGCCGCCGCGCAGGGCGATGTTCCGGTCGAACATGACGGAGAGGTCGAGGCCGGTGCCGGAGCCGTGCGGGACGCCGACGTAGCCGATGGAGCCGCCGTCGCGGGCGATGTTCACGGCGGTGCGCATGGACTGCTCGGTGCCCACGGCCTCGATGACGCCGTGGGCGCCCTGGCCGCCGGTGAGTTCGCGGACGGCGGCCTCGGCGGCCTCGCCGCGCTCGGCGACGACGTCGGTGGCGCCGAAGGCGCGGGCGATGTCGGTGCGGGCGGTGTGGCGGCCGAGGGCGATGATCCGCTCGGCGCCGAGCCGCCGGGCGGCGAGGACGCCGCAGAGGCCGACGGCGCCGTCGCCGACGACGGCGACGGTGGAGCCGGGGCGGACGCCGGCGCCGAGGGCGGCGTGGTGGCCGGTGCCCATGACGTCGGAGAGGGCGAGCAGGGCGGTGAGCAGCCGGTCGTCGGAGGCGGCGCCGGACGGGAGCTTGACGAGGGTGCCGTCGCCGAAGGGGACGCGGACGGCCTCGCCCTGGCCGCCGTCGGAGCCCACGGAGCCCCAGAAGCCGCCGCGGGGGCAGGAGGTCTGGAGGCCCTCGGCGCAGTACTCGCAGGTGCCGTCGGACCAGACGAAGGGGGCGACGACGAGGTCGCCGGCCTTGAAGCCGCGGACCTCGGAGCCGGTCTCCTCGACGATGCCGAGGAACTCGTGGCCGATGCGCTGGCCGGGCTGCCGGGCGGACTCGCCGCGGTAGGCCCACAGGTCGCTGCCGCAGATGCAGGCGCGCAGGACCCGGACGACGACGTCCGTGGGGTCCTGGACGACCGGGTCGGGCACCTCCTCCACGCGCATGTCGAACGGGGCATGGATGGTGGTGGCGCGCATGGTTCCTCGCTGTCAGCTGGTCGTACGACGTTCACCGTACATCGCGCGCAGGGCACCGGCGGTCAGCAGGTACTGGGCGGCGATGTAGGTCAGCATGACCCAGAAGTCCGGGACCGGCAGCTGCGGCCACTCCGCGATGCCGGTGGCGATGAGGGTGTCGGAGAGCAGGAAGAGCGCGCCGCCGGCGCCGGCGAGGACGCCGAGCGAGCCGGCGCGGTACGCCATCGCGGTGAGCAGCAGCGAGTAGCCGGTGACGGGGATCCGCAGGTCGGCGGGGAGGTCGGGCCAGAGGGCGACGACGGTGCCGGTGAGGACGACGGCGTAGAGGGCGCCGGACGCCGGGGAGGTGCGGCGGCGGCCGAACAGGGTCAGGTAGCAGACGTGGCCGAGGGCGAAGGAGCCCATGCCGAGGAGGAAGGCTGCGTCGGCGTCGAGCAGCAGGAGGACGTCGCCGCCCCAGCCGAGGAGGAGCGCGGCGAGGAGGATCCTCGGGGCGCCGCGGGTGGCGGCGTACGCGGCGAGGAGCGGCATCAGGAGGGGCTTGGCGACCAGGTGGCCAGTGTCGGTGCCGGCGAGCAGCGAGCCGAGGTCGACGGCGGCGGCGAGGAGGAAGGCGCCGAGCAGGGCCCGGGCGAGGGTGGCGCGGGTGGTGCGGGCGGGGTGGGCGGTGGCGGGCGGGGTGGTCACGCGGCGGGCTCCGGGGCGGTCGGGTCGTGGTGCGGGGCGGTGCGGGGTTCCGGCTGCCAGCCGGGCCCGCGCAGGACGCGGCCGACGCGCTCGCGCCAGTCGCGGGCGGCGCGGACGTCGCGGGCGATGGCGGCGTACTCGTGGGTGGCGACGCGGAGCGGGTTGTACGTCTCGATGTTCTTGGTGAGGCCGTAGACGGGCCGCTCGGTCTCGCCGGTCCAGGAGCCGAAGAGCCGGTCCCAGACGATGAGGATCCCGCCGAAGTTGCGGTCCAGGTAGCCGCCCTGGGAGGCGTGGTGGACGCGGTGGTGGGAGGGGGTGTTGAGCACGTACTCGAAGGGGCGGGGGAGCCGGCCGACGCGCTCGGTGTGGATCCAGAACTGGTAGACGAGGTTGACGGAGTAGCAGAAGGCGACGGCGGCGGGGTGCACGCCGAGGGCGATCAGCGGGAGGTAGAAGGGCCAGCCGGTGAGGCTGGTCCACGGCTGCCGCAGGGCGGTGGTGAGGTTGAACCTGCGGCTGCTGTGGTGCACGACGTGACAGGCCCACAGGATCCGGACGACGTGGTGGCCGCGGTGCGACCAGTAGTAGAGGAAGTCCTGCGCGAGCAGCATCAGTGGGACCGTCCACCACAGGACGGGGACGCGCAGCGGCGTCAGCTCGTACACGGCGGTGTAGACCGCGACGATCGGGATCTTCCACAGCGCGTCGAAGGCGAGGCTGCCGAGGCCCATGCCGAGGCTGGTGGCGGCGTCCTTCGTCTCGTACCCGGCGGCGTCCTCGTCGGGATGCAGCCGGTAGCTCACCATCTCGACGAGGGTGAGCAGGACGAACGCCGGTATGGACCAGAGCACGACATCGGGCAGGTGGGGCATGGCGTCGACGGTAGGGCTCGTCCCTGTGGACGGCTAGACGTCGTTACCGACAAGTATGCGAGACGACTTGTCAGCAGTGTTTGGCGGCTTCCGACAAGGGCCCTCGGGCGGGGCCCGGGCGTCAGACCCCGGCCACGTCCAGGAGGGAGCCCGCCGCGTACGTGACGGCCATGGCGAGCGCGCCGCCGGCGACGGTGCGGAGGGTGGCCCTCGGGGCCGGGGCGGCGGCCAGCCGGGCGGCCCACCAGCCGGTGAGGGTGAGGGCGGCGAGGACCGAGGCGACGGTGATCCAGAGGCGGACGGAGGCGGGCGGGAGGACGATCGCGAGCAGCGGGAGCAGGGCGCCCACGGTGAAGGCGAGGAAGCTGGCCCAGGCCGCGTGCCAGGGGTTGGTGAGGTCGTCGGGGTCGATGCCCAGCTCCACGCGCGCGTGGGCCCGGAGGGCGTCGCGCGCGGTGAGCTGTTCGGCGGCCTCGCGGGCCACGGCGGGGCTGAGGCCGCGGGCGGTGAGGAGCGCGGTGAGCTCGTCGAGCTCGGCCGCCGGGCTCTCGCGCAGCTCGCGCTTCTCGGTGGCGAGGGCGGCGTCCTCGGAGTCGCGCTGGACGGAGACCGAGACGTACTCCCCCACCGCCATGGAGAGGGAGCCGGCCAGCAGGCCGGAGAGTCCGGCGGTGAGGAGGGCGGCCTGGGACTCGGTGGCGCCGGCGACGCCCACGACCAGGCCGGCCGTGGAGACGATGCCGTCGTTGGCCCCGAGCACGGCGGCCCGGAGCCAGTTGAGCCGGGACCCGAGACCACCGCCGTGGGCCGGGTCGGGAACGGAGGATGCGCTCACCCCTGGAGGGTCGCACCCCCCGCCCCCGCGGACACGCACCGACCCGCCCCGGGGCGCGCCCCGGCCGGTCGCCCCGGGGGGCGCCCCCGCCGGGGGCGCCCGGGGGGGCGCCCCGCCGGGCGCACTCGCGGGCGCCACGCCGCGGGGGGGGCGCCGGGCGCCGGGGGCCGGGGCGCGCGGGCCCCCCCCCCCGGGCCGGTCGCCCCGGGGCGCGCCCCGGTCCGTCACCAGACGCGGACCGAGCCGCCGGGGGCGAAGGCCGGGCTGGTGGCGTCGGGCGGGATCTTCTCCAGGGGGGTGGCGATCTCCTCGACGGTGGGGCCGTGGACGGCCGCGAGCCGGTCCAGGAAGGCGAGGTCGAAGCCGTAGACGCGGGCCGCGTTGCCGCCGACCATCGCCGCCACCTCCTCGCGCGGCAGGCCCGCGTAGGCGAGCCGGAGCCCTTCCCGGGAGTACGGGGTGGTCCCCTCGTCGTGCGGGTAGTCGCTGCCCCACATGATCTTGTCGAGGCCGATCCGGTCCCGCAGCGGCACCTCGTGCGGGCGCATGAAGCTGGCGCCGACGAAGCAGTTCTCCCTCCAGACCTCGCCGGGGCTGCGCCCCATGGAGTCCGCCAGGCCCGCGCCGAACTTGGACTCGGCGGTGGCCGCCCGGCTCGCCGCCGCGACGAGCCGCCCGTGGTAGTAGTCCAGCATCTCCATCACCCCGGGGATCCAGCCGGAGCCCTGCTCGGTGAGGACCAGCCGGAGCCCGGGGTGGCGGCGGAAGGCGCCGCCGAACACCAGGTGCCACAGCGCCCGGTGGGAGAACCAGGTGGTCTCCACCATGAAGACGGCCCGGGCGGCCGGTTCGTCGCCGAGCGGCGGGGAGGCGGAGCCGCCGTGGTGGTTGACCGGGACGCCCAGCTCCGCGCAGACGGCCCAGATCGGGTCGTACGTCTCCGAGTACAGCTCCGGCAGTCCGCTGCCCGGCGGGGTGCCGGGGAGCAGGACGCCGCCGGTGAGTCCGGCCGCGTGGGTGCGGCGGATCTCGGCGACGGCCTCGTCGACGTCGTTGAGGAGGATCTGCGCGACGCCCGCGCGCCGGCCGGGGGCCTGCGCGCAGAAGTCGGCGAGCCAGCGGTTGTGGGCGCGCAGCCCCGCCCAGCGCCGCTCGAACTCCTCCCGGGTGGGGGCCGGGGCCATCAGGGAGGCGGAGGGGAAGAACGGCGGGATGGTGTTGGGGAAGACGACCTCGGCCACGATCCCGTCGCCCTCCAGCTCGCGCAGCCGCCGCTCGGAGTTCCAGTTGCGGTCGGCGGTGTCGGCCAGCAGGTCCTCGTACGGGTTGACGTAGGTGGCGGCCCAGGCGTCGAAGTCGTCGTGGTGGCGCTTCTCCAGGTAGGGCCGGTAGTCGAGGAGGTCGGCGCCGGCGTGGCAGTCGGCGGAGATCACGGTGTGGCGGTCGGTCATGCCGTGGCTCCGATCACCGGGAAGTCGCCGCCGGTGAGCCAGTGGCGGCCGGTCTCGCGGGAGCGGGCCCAGGACGCCTCGACGGCGGTCTGGTCGGCCGGCTGGCCGAGGTCGGCGGGGGTGGGACCGATGCGCCTGGCGATCGGATCCAGGGTGCGGACATCGAATCCGAAGACCTCGGCGGCCGCGAGCCCCAGCATCCGCCGGGTCTCCTCCACCGGGATGTCGTGGAAGGTGTTCCGCAGCCAGGTCCGGGTGTTCGGCCAGGTGCCCTCCGGGTGCGGGAAGTCCGAGCCCCACAGGATGTTGTCGACGCCGATCTCGTACCGCTGCGCCAGCTCGCGCCGCTTGGTGTTGGTGGCGCAGACGAAGACCTGGCGGTCCAGGTACTCGCTCGGCGGGCGCTTCAGCTCGGCGAAGGGCGAGAGCTTCTTGCCGCCGTGCGCGCCGAGGTAGAGCCGGTCCATGAACCAGAGCAGGTTCGGCAGCCACCAGCAGCCCGACTCGGCGACCCCGAACCGCAGCCCCGGGTGGCGCTCGAAGACCCCGGACCAGAGCAGGAACCACAGCGGCCGGGCGGGCCACCAGGTGACCTCGGAGACGTAGATGCCGAGGTGGTCGCCGTACTCCTCGCGGGGCGCCGCCCCGGAGTGGGTGACGACCGGCATCCCGGTCTCGGCGGCGGCCGCCCACACCGGGTCGTACCGCCGGTCGTGGTAGGGCGCCTTGTCCACCCACATGGACGGGATCATCAGGGCGCCGAGCCCGGACTCCTTGGCCCGGTGGACCTCGGCGACGACCTCGCGGACGTCGGCGGTGACGGGGAGCAGGGCGACGCCGCAGTGCCGGGCCGGGTCGTGGGCGACGAACTCGGCGAGCCAGCGGTTGTGGGCCTTGGCGCCCGCCATGCCCAGCTCGGGGTCCTGGTCGCCGGAGAGGCCGAGGCCGACGCCGAAGGGGGCGGCGGTCTGGCTGTCGACGGCGTCCGCGTCGGGGAAGACCACCTCGGCGGCGACGCCGTCCCCGTCCAGTTCCTTGATCCGCTGCGCGTGGTCCCAGCCGCCGCGCAGCCCCTCCTCGTGGTCGCTGAACCACTTGGCCGCGAAGTCCTCGTTGCGGACCCCGAGGCGGGTCATGGCCTCCCGGCGGGCCTGCCGGCCGGCGAGGAAGTCGTCGAAGGCCCGGTGGAAGCGGGCCTCCAGGTAGGGCCGGTACTCCTCGGTGGGGAGCCCGGCGTGGCAGTCGGAGGAGATGATCAGATACGGGTCCTCGTGGCTCATGGCCACCCCCCTCAGTCGAGGATGAAGCTCTCCAGATAGGTCGGGTCGGCGCGGTCGAGCATCGACTGCGAGCGCGCCCTGATCTGCCGGTCGCTGTGCTCGCTCGCCGGGAGCATCCAGAACCGGTCGGCCCTGATCCCGTCGACGACGTGCTCGGCGACCTCCTCGACGGGGGTGAAGGCGATCTCGTGGCCGGCCTCCTTCATGGCGGCCTCCCACTGGTCGAGGGTGCGGTACGGGGTCCGGCGCGGGCGCTCCTTGGCGTACCGCTCGGGCCGGTTGCGGTGCGACTCCCACAGTCCGGTGCGGAGCATGTGGGGTCCGGGGAAGAGGACGGAGGCGCCCACGCGCGCGTGCTCGGCCTTCAGATGGGCGTAGAGGGACTCCGTCATGGTGACGACGGCCGCCTTGGTGACCGCGTAGACGGAGGCGGTGGGCAGCGGGGCGATGCCGCCGTCGCCGGACGAGGTGTTGACGACGTGGCCGGGTTCGCCGGCCGCGAGCATCCGGGGCACGAACGCCTGGATGCCGTGGAAGACGCCCCAGACGTTGACGGAGAAGGCCCACTTCCAGTCGTTGGGCTCGTGCTCCCACATGCGGCCCTCGGCGCCGGAGCCGACGCCGGCGTTGTTGCAGAGGACGTGGACGGCGCCGAAGGTGTCGTAGGCGGCGTCGGCGAAGGCCCGTACCGCCCCCGGGTCGGAGACGTCCACGGTCCGGGCGAGGACCTGCGCCCCCTCGGCCATCAGTTCGTCGGCGGCCTCGGCGAGCGGTCCGGGCTCGACGTCGCCGAGGACGACGGCGAGTCCCTCGGCGGCGAAGCGGCGGGCCATCGCCCGGCCGATGCCGCTCGCGGCGCCGGTGACGACGGCGACCTGTCCTTCCCGGAGTTCCATCAGACGCTTCCTTCCGGGGGGCCGTCGAGGATCTGCGCGGGGTCGTCGTAGCGCTGGTGGACGTAGGGCAGCAGGGCCTCCGCGGAGACCCGCTCGGCGACCCGGCCGCGCTGGTCGGAGGTCTTCTCGCCGAGGGTGATCTCGACGAGCCGGCGGACCGGGAGGTCGGCGACGGGGTCGTACATGGACTCGCGCAGCACGACGTCGCCGGTGATCCGCTCCAGCCTGCGGACCTTCTCGTTGCGGACGCAGTGGACGAGGACCGGGTCGGCGTCGAAGCCGGAGCCCTCGACGCCGGGCAGGAACTTGAAGTAGAAGTCGGTCTTCTCGACCGGCTCGGGCAGCGGCAGCGGGCCGGAGACGGCGCCGCGCACCTCGACGAAGGCGATGCCGTGCCGGGCGAGCCGGGCACCCACCACGAGCCCGTCGCGCTCGACGACGACCTCGCCGAGCTTCTTCGGCTCGCCGAAGACCTCCCGGCCGCCGATCAGGGCCCGCTCGTGGGTCATCGGCATGACCAGCGGATACCAGCCCTCGGTGGCGCCGTGGGCGGCGGCCACGGAGACCGAGCCGGCGCCGAGCGGATAGCCGGGCAGGTCGACCTTGCTGATGGTGACCCGGACCAGGGGGCGCCCGGTGGGTTTCAGCGGGGGCGGCAGGACGGCCGCGACCGCGTCGGGGTCGGTCTCCCAGAGGGCGACCACCCCGGTGGACCAGATGTCGGGGAGCTTCGCGGCGGCGGCGCGGGCGGCAGCGCTCTCCGCCGCGGTGCGCGCCCCGTACCGTACTCGTGCCATGTCGTACCACCCTTCCGGACGGATACGGTCCCTCGGCGCCACGGCTCCGGGACCCTCGGCCTGTAACACTGTTACACCGCCAGCCGGGGAGGGTAAAGACGTGTGCGCGGAGGGAATTGACGAACCATCAGGGGGGACGCGGATGGCACGCCCGGCGCTCAGCCGCGAGGAGGTCCTGGACACGGCGGCGGCCCTGGTGCGCGCGCACGGGCCGGACGGGCTCACCATGCGGGGGCTCGCCGCCGCGCTCGGCACGGCGGTCACCTCGATCTACTGGCACGTGGGCAACCGCGAGTCGCTGCTCGACGCGCTGGCCGAGCGGACGGTGACCGACCTCGGCGCGATCCGGCCGCACGGGGACGGCCCCGCGGAGCGCATCGGCTCGGTGGCGCACGCCCTGCGCCGGGCGCTGCGCGAGCGCCCGCACCTGGTGGCGATGGTCCACGAGCGGGGCCTGACGGAGCGGATGTTCCTCCCCGCCCACCGGGCGCTGGTCCGGGAGGCGCACGCGGCCGGGCTGCGCGGCGAGCGGGCGGCGGAGCTGGTCCGGGCGGTCGCCTTCCAGGTCGTCGGCTACGTCCTGGTGGAGCGCAACCGCGAGCGGGCGCCCGCCCAGTCGCCGGCCGACCAGGAGCTGTGGGACGCCGAGACCGCCGACGCCGACCCGCCGCTCGCCCGCGCGCTGGCCGCCCCGGTGGAGACGGACCGGCTCTTCGCGGCCTCGGTACGCGCGCTGGTGGAGGGCCTCCTGGCCGGCTCCCCGGCACCCGCCGCGGGGGACATCAGGGACAAGCCGGACACCGGGGACGGGAGTGTCGGTCGCGGGCCGTATTCTCAGTGACCATGCTCGACGACCGCACGACAGCAGCGACATGGCCGGCCGCGTACCCCCAGGGTTACGCGGTCGTCGACGTGGAGACCACCGGTCTCGCCCGCGACGACCGGATCGTGTCCGCCGCCGTCTACCGCCTCGACGCGCAGGGACGGGTGGAGGACCACTGGTACACGCTGGTGAACCCGGAGCGGGACCCCGGACCGGTCTGGATCCACGGCCTCACCAGCGACGTCCTCGAAGGGGCGCCGCTCTTCGCGCAGATCGCCGAGGAGTTCTCGGCCCGCCTCGACGGCCGCGTCCTCGTCGCGCACAACGCGATGTTCGACTGGCAGATGATCGCCCGGGAGTACGCGCGCGCCGAGCGGACCGCGCCCGTGAAGCAGCGGCTGTGCACCATCGCGCTCGCCAAGGAGCTGGCGCTGCCGCTGCCCAACCACAAGCTCTCCTCGCTGGCCGCCCACTTCGGGGTGGTGCAGCAGCGCGCGCACGACGCCCTCGACGACGCGCGCGTGCTCGCCGAGGCCTTCCGCCCGAGCCTGCACGCGGCGGCGGAGCGGGGCGTCCGGCTGCCGCTCCTGGAGTGCCGCCCGCTCACCGAGTGGGCCGCCGCGCCGGCCCGCCCGCTGATCGGCGCCCAGTCCTCGTACCGGGCGGGGAGCTGGCGCCCCTCCCGGAAGCGGCCGGCCTGCCCGTACCCCAACCCCGGCCGGTACGAGAGCGACAAGCCGCTCAAGCAGGGCATGCGGGTGGCCTTCTCCGGCGACACCTCCGTCGACCGCGAACTCCTGGAGGACCGCACGGTCGAGGCCGGACTGCACGTCGCGACCTCGGTCTCCCGGCTCACCAGCCTGCTGGTGACCAACGACCCGGACGCCGGCACCTCCAAGACGGTCAAGGCGAAGAGCTTCGGCACCCCGATCCTCGACGAGGCCGCCTACGCCCACCTGCTGCGGGACGTCGCCCCGGCAGACGGGTGACACCCCCGCCCCCGGCGGGCGTGCCGCGCGGCGCGCGCGGGCCCGGGGCCCCACCCTGTGGCGCATGGCACGTTGTGAGGTCTGCGGAAACGATTACGGCATGTCCTTCGAGGTGCACGCGCAGGGCGCGGTGCACGTCTTCGACTGCTTCGCCTGCGCCATCCACCGCATGGCGCCCATCTGCGAGCACTGCCGGGTCCAGATCATCGGACAGGGCGTCGAGGTCGAGGGGAACTGGTACTGCGGCGCCCACTGCGCCCGCGCGGAGGGGAAGGCGGGCATCGTCGACCGGGTGTGAACCGCCCCCGTACACCGGGGAAGAAACGATCCGGGTCGGGTGACGCCGGTCACCCGACCCCCTGTGCGGACGCCCCGCCGCCCCGGGGGTACGGTCATGGGGTGTACCGCTTCCTGTTGTCCCGGCAGTGGGTGATCCTCACCCTCGTCGCCCTCGTCCTCATCCCCGTGATGATCGAGCTGGGCTTCTGGCAGTTCCACCGGCACGAACGCCGGGTCACCCAGAACACCCTGATCGCGGACAACCTGGAGGCCCGGCCGGTCCCGGTCGAGGAGCTCACCTCCCCCGGCCATGTCGTCCCCCGCGCCGACTACTGGCGCCAGGTCACCGCCACCGGCACCTTCGACACCGCCCACGAGGTGGTCGTCCGCCGCCGCACCTCCTCCGACGACCGGGTCGGCGCGCACGTCCTCACCCCGCTGGTCCTGGACGACGGCAAGGTCGTCCTCGTCAACCGGGGCTGGGTGCCCGGCGCCGCCAACCAGCGCGACTACCCCGACGTCCCGCCCGCCCCGAAGGGCGAGGTCACCGTCACCGGCCGCCTCAAGGCCGACGAGACCACCGGCGCCAGCGGCATCAAGGACCTCAAGGGCCTGCCGGACCGTCAGGTGATGCTCATCAGCAGCGACCAGCAGGCCGAGCTGATCGGCCGCGAGGTGCTGGGCGGCTACGTCGAGCAGACCGGACCGGCGGCGGCCGGCGGCTCCCCCGAGCAGATCCCCGAGCCGGACCACGACTCGATCGGCGCCCACATGGCGTACGCCGTCCAGTGGTGGCTCTTCGCCGCCGGCGTGCCGGTCGGCTGGTTCGTCCTCGTGCGCCGCGAGAAGCGCGACCGGGAGGCCGCGGCGGCGGCCGGCGACGACACGCCGGAGGGAACCCCGGAGGAGAGCCCGGAGGAGAGCCCGGAGGAGACCCCCGCGGCCCCGCAAGGGGACGACAGCGCGATTCAGGCCACCTCGCCCCGCTGATTGACCGTCGCCGCTTGCGGGAACAGCCCAGAGCGTGACCCGACGCATCGACGACTACGCCCTGATCGGCGATCTCCAGACCGCCGCGCTCGTCGGCCGCGACGGGTCGATCGACTGGCTGTGCCTGCCCCGCTTCGACTCCGCCGCCTGCTTCGCCGCCCTCCTCGGCGACGAGGACAACGGCCACTGGCGGATCGCCCCCAAGGGCGCCGTCACCTGCGCCTCCCGCCGCTACGCCGAGGACTCCCTGGTCCTGGAGACCTTGTGGGAGACCCGTACCGGCACCGTCAAGGTCACCGACTTCATGCCCCAGCGGGACCGCGCCCCGGACGTCGTCCGGATCGTCGAGGGCGTCAGCGGCCGGGTCGAGATGAGCGCCGTGCTCCGCCTCCGCTTCGACTACGGCTCGATCGTGCCGTGGGTGCGGCGCTCCGAGGGCCACCGGGTCGCCGTCGCCGGGCCCGACGCCGTCTGGCTGCGCAGCGAGCCGCCGGTGAAGACCTGGGGCCAGCAGTACGCCACCTGCTCCGCCTTCACCGTGACCGCCGGGGAACGGGTGGCCTTCGTCCTCACCTGGCACCCCTCGCACGAGCGGCGGCCCGCGCTCGTGGACCCCTTCGAGGCCCTGGAGCACTCGCTCGCCGACTGGCGGGAGTGGACCGCCCGCTGCGCCTACCGGGGCCCGTACCGCTCCGCCGTGGTCCGCTCCCTCATCACCCTGAAGGCGCTCACCTACGCCCCCACCGGCGGGATCGTGGCCGCCCCCACCACCTCCCTGCCGGAGGAGATCGGCGGGGTGCGGAACTGGGACTACCGGGCCTGCTGGCTGCGCGACTCCTCCCTCACCCTCGGCGCGCTGCTCGCCGCCGGATACGCCGACGAGGCCGCCGCCTGGCGCGACTGGCTGCTCCGCTCGGTCGCCGGCGACCCCGCCGACCTCCAGATCATGTACGGGCCCGCGGGCGAGCGGCGGCTCCCCGAGACCTCGCTGCCCTGGCTGCGCGGCTACGCCGACTCGGCCCCGGTGCGGACCGGGAACGCGGCCGTCGACCAGTTCCAGCTCGACGTGTACGGCGAGGTGATGGACTCCCTGTACCTGGCGCGCGAGGCCGGCATCCCGCCCGAGCGGCACGCCTGGAACCTCCAGTTGAGCCTGCTCGGCTTCCTGGAGTCGCACTGGCGCGACCCCGACGAGGGGCTGTGGGAGGTGCGCGGACCGCGCCGCCACTTCACCCACTCCAAGGTGATGGCCTGGGTCGCGGCCGACCGGGCGGTGCGCACCCTGGAGGCCGACCCGTCGCTGCCCGGGGAGCCGGACCGCTGGCGGGCGCTGCGGGACGAGATCCACGCGGAGGTGTGCGCGAAGGCGTACGACCCCGGGCGGAACACCTTCACCCAGTCGTACGGCTCCGCCGAGCTGGACGCCGCCACCCTGCTCATCCCCCGGGTCGGCTTCCTGCCGCCGGACGACCCCCGGGTGGTCGGCACGGTGGACGCGGTCCGGGCCGAGCTGACCCACCGGGGCTTCGTGCGGCGCTACAGCCCCGACTCGGGCGCGGTCGACGGGCTGCCCGGGCGGGAGGGCACCTTCCTCGTCTGCTCCTTCTGGCTGGCCGACGCGCTGCGGATGACCGGGCGGCAGGAGGAGGCCCGGGAGCTGTTCGAACGGCTCGTGGGGCTGACCAACGACGTGGGGCTGCTGGCGGAGGAGTACGACCCGGTGAGCGGCCGGCAGCTCGGCAACTTCCCGCAGGCGTTCAGCCACATCGGACTGGTGGGGACGGCGCTCGCGCTGCCCGGCGACGAGACGGCAGGATAGGTCCATGGATCTTGGACTGAAGGACCGCGTGTACGTCGTCACCGGCGCGACCCGGGGGCTCGGCCGGGCCTCCGCGGAGGCGCTGCTCGCCGAGGGCGCCCGGGTGCTGATCACCGGGCGCGAGGAGGCGACCGTCGCCGAGGCGGTCGCCGAGCTGGGCGAGGGCGCGGCGGGCCTCGCCGCCGACAACGACGACCCGGCGACCCCGGCCCGGCTGATCGCGGAGGCCCGCGCCCGGTTCGGCGGCTTCGACGGCATCCTGATCAGCGTCGGCGGCCCGGCGCCGGGCTTCGCCGCGGACAACACCGACGAGGAGTGGACGGCGGCCTTCGGCACCGTCTTCCTCGGCGCGGTGCGGCTCGCCCGGGCGGCGGCCGAGACGCTGGGCGAGGGCGGGGTGATCGGCTTCGTCCTGTCGGGGTCGGTGCACGAGCCGATCGCGGGCCTGACGATCTCGAACGGGCTCCGCCCCGGACTCGCCGGCTTCGCCAAGTCCCTCGCCGACGACCTGGGCCCGCGCGGGATCCGGGTGGTCGGTCTGCTGCCGAGCCGGATCGACACCGACCGGGTGCGGCAGCTCGACGCCCTCTCGGGCGACGCGGAGGCCGCCCGCTCCGCCAACGAGCTGGCGATCCCGCTGCGCCGCTACGGCACCCCGGAGGAGTTCGGCCGCACGGCCGCCTTCCTCCTCTCCCCGGCCGCGTCCTATCTGACGGGGCTGATGCTGCCGGTGGACGGCGGCGCCCGCCACGGCTTCTGACCGGGACGGGCCCGGCGTCAGGTCACCCGGCGGGCCCGGTGCTTGACCGCCCGCAGCCGGGCCTCGGTGGGCAGGGCGTCCAGGCCCGCCGACGTGCGGGCGCGGGCCAGTGCCTCGCCGCTGAGGCCGGCCAGCGCCTCGCCCGGGGAGGCGTACGGCTCCAGGAGCAGCGCGATCCGGGTGCGGGGGGCGGTGCGGCGGCCGGTGAGGGCCACCTTGGCCTGGGCCACGCCCTCCTGGGCGGCGGCGTCCGCCTCCAGGACGTCCTCCAGGGCCCGGCCGCGCAGCACGGCGGCGTCGCCGTCGCCGGTGTCGACCAGGACCTCGGCGAGCCGGGCCCGGCGGAACTGGGCGATCAGCCACCAGAGGGCGAGCAGGACGACGACGCCGAGGACGGCGATGACGGTCGGCCACCACCAGCCCTCCTCCCGCCACCGCCGCCGGTCGGCGGTGGTGAGGAGCACGTCGCCGGGGCCCGACCAGGGCCACCAGGACGGGACGGGCAGGTCGAGGCCGGCGGCGAGGACGACGCCGCCGGCGAGGACGAGGAGCAGCCCGGCGAGGCCGAGCAGGACACGGTTGACGCGCCGCAGGACGGCGGTGACGGGTGCGTGCACGGGCGGATCACCCCTTCTTGGGCGGGCGGTCCACCCGGACGGTCAGCGCGGGGGCGCGGGCGAGCCCGAGCTCCTCGACGCCGGCGGTGAGGACGTGCCGGACGTCCGCCCGGACGTCGTCGAGCGGACGGAAGTGGGAGACGGCCCGGACGGCGACCTTGGCGCGGCCGACCCGGACCTTCACGGACTGCACGCCGGAGACCTCCATGGCCCGGTCGCGCAGGGCGAGCGCGGCGGCGTCCCGGTCGAGCCCGGCCCGCAGGTCGGGGTGGGCGCGGCGCATCGGCAGCACGGCCCGCAGGCCGGGGGTGGCGGCCAGGACCAGCAGCCAGACGCCGAGCAGGACGGCGGCGCCGGCGACCGCGAGGGCGGTGGCGCTGTCGAGGGGCCGGGTCGCGAGGTCGTCGGCGAGTTCGCGCCGCCAGCTCATGGCGCTGCGGTCGGCCCGGACGGCGGCGACGTCGTACAGCAGCAGTCCGGCGGCGCCGAGGACGACGGCGGCGAGCAGGGCGGCGGGGATGCGCCGGACGGACCAGAAGCGCCGGACCCGTTCGGTGTCCGGGCCGCCTCCGGCGAGGACGGGGACGTCCTCGGGTTCCGGCGCGCCGGTGGGCCGTTCGGGTGTCGTCATGCCAGCCGGCCCTTCCTGGCGGCGGCGGCGGTGTGCGGGGAGTGGAGGCGCTCGACGTGGACGGAGACCTCGTGGACCTCCATGCCGACGAGCTCCTCGACCCGGCTGCGGACCCGGCCGCGGACGGCGCCGCAGCGGCGGCCGATGTCCGTGGGGTAGCCGAGTTCGAGGCTGATCGAGATGCGGGCGGCGTCCCGGTGCACGACGACCGAGGCGTGCGGCTTGTGGCCGCCCTCCGGCACGCCGCCCAGGGCTTCCCGGGCGGCCTGGGCGGAGATCTTGGCGACCACCCGGTCGGCGATCGTGGTCGCGCCCCGCTCGCGGACCGGCGGCCGTTCCGTCACGTCCGTGGGCACCCGGCCTCACCGCCGCCGGTCGCCGCGGTCGCGGCCCCGGAGCAGATCGCCGGGTTCGAGGTCGCCGTCGAGGAAGCGGCCGGCCACGAAGCCGATCGCCCCCAGGGCCGCGACCAGCAGAAACGCCCCGAATCCGCCGAAGTACCCGGCGAAGCCGAGACCCATGCCGGCCAGCAGGCCGACCACTGCCATGCTCATGCTGAACCCCTTTCCGAGCCCTGCGCTCCGTCGCCCGTGCCGGTCGGCTACTGGAGCCGCGACTCGGGCTCCTCTTCCTCCTCGTCGGGCAGCTTCACGTCGCTGACCGCGATGTTGACCTCGACGACCTCCAGTCCGGTCATCCGCTCGACGGCCGCGATCACGTTCTCGCGGACGGCTCCGGCGACGTCGCTGATGGAGACGCCGTAGTCGACGACGATCTCCAGGTCGAGGGCGGTCTGCACCTCGCCGACCTCGGCCTTCACGCCGCGGGTGACGCTCGCCTTGCCGCCGCCCCCGCCGGGGACGCGGTCGCGGACGGCGCCGAAGGTGCGGGAGAGCCCGCTGCCCATGGCGTGGACGCCGACGACGTCCCGGGCGGCCATTCCGGCGATCTTCTCGACCACACCGTCGGCGATGGTCGTCCGGCCCCGGGTGGCGGCGGCGCCGCCGCCCTTGCGGGTGACCTGGGTGCTCTCGCCGCTGCGTTCACTGTCCGTCATGGAATGCCCCTTCCGGGATATTTCGGGCTTCTTCGCTCACACTAAGGGCGGTTCCCCGACACCGCTCCGGGGATACGGCAGGCTGGGGCAATGACCACGGGTGACGGTTGGACGGCGGCGGTGCGCGACCGCCTGGCGCCGGGCAGGCTGCTGCCGCTCGGCACGGCGGCGGACGGGACCTGGCTCACGGAGCGCGCGGCCCGGGAGGTGCTGGACCGGGCGGTCGCGGGGGTACGGGGCGCGGTCCCGGGCCCGCTGCGGATCGGCGCGGCGGCGGAGGCGGCGGACGCGGGGCCGTTCCCGGTGCCGCCGGGCGGGCTGCCCGCCGGGCCGCTGCGGATCGGGGCGGAGCTGGCCGTGGTGGCGACCGGACGGCCGCTGCCGGAGACGGCGGACGAGGTACGGGCGGTGCTCCTCGCGGCGGCGGAGGGGCTGGGCCTGGCGGTGACGGAGGTCGACCTGCGGGTGACCGACCTGCTGGAGGAGGCGCCCGCGACGGAGCCCGCTCCCCCGCCGCCGGACCGGACCCCGCCGGCGGCGGACGACCCGGTGGCGGTGGCGGTGCTGCGGGTGCCGGGCGTGGCGGCGGTGACGGACGCGCTGGGCGCGCCGGTGCACCGGACGGCGGAGGCGGTCCGGGTGGAGTGCGCGGTGGCGGGTGACCGCCCGCCGGCGGAGGTGGCCCGGGCGGCCCGCGCAGCGGCGGGGGGGGGGGGGGCCGGTGGGGGCGGCGGGGGCGGGGGGGGGTTCGGGGGTGGCCGACGGCCCCGGGGGCCCGGCCCGGCCCCGGCGGGCGCGCGGGGGGGGGCGGA
>NZ_JBHYKM010000003.1:40246-50513 GCF_042741435.1 Streptomyces sp. NPDC058955
GGAGGGCGCCGCGGTCACGGTGGTGGTGACGGAGCTGCGCTGACGCGCCGGGGTCCCGGGCCGGCGCGGGCCGGCCCGGGGCGGGCGTCAGTCGCCGAGGCCGGCGAGGTCGCGCAGACGGCGGGCCTGGGCGGCACGCTCGGCGACCCGCTGGTCCTCGTACGAGCGGCCGGCGACACCCTGGAGCAGCGCCTTGGTCTCGACGACCGCGTCGCGCGGCGCGGCGAGCAGGGCGGCGCTCAGGTCCCGTACCGCGGCGTCGAGTTCGGCGGCGGGCACGGCGATGTTGGCCAGGCCGATGCGCTCGGCCTCGTCCGCGTGGACGAAGCGGCCGGTGGCGCAGATCTCCAGCGCGCGGGCATAGCCCACGAGGGAGACGAGCGGGTGCGTCCCGGTGAGGTCCGGGACGAGACCCAGGCTGGTCTCGCGCATCGCGAACTGCACGTCCTCGGTGACGACCCGCAGGTCGCAGGCGAGGGCGAGCTGGAAGCCCGCACCGATGGCGTGCCCCTGGACGGCCGCGATCGACACGAGGTCGCTGCGGCGCCACCAGGTGAACGCCTCCTGGTACTCGGCGATGACCGCGTCGAGGTCCGCGTCGGAACCCCGTGCGAGGTCGAGGAAGGACGGCTCTCCGTCGAAGCCCTCGGGCGTGAACGCCTGTCGGTCGAGTCCGGCGGAGAAGGACTGGCCCTCACCGCGCAGGACGACGATCCGCACGCTGCCCGGAAGAGACCGGCCGGCTTCCGTCAACGCCCGCCACAGAGCGGGAGACTGGGCGTTGCGCTTCGCCGGATTGGTCAGGGTCACCGTGGCAACGGCGTCCTCGACGGTGAGCCGTACACCGTCCTTGTCGAAGACGAGCTGGGAGTCGTCGGGCGTGGTCATGGGGCGCCTCCGGTTCCGGTGCAGCACTGCATCCGATGCTAAGTGACTGCACAGTAACCACCGGGCCGGTCGCAAGACCGACCGGGTGCCCACCGGGAGGATCCCGGTGGACCGGTCGAGCCGCCCCCGGCGTCAGGCCGAGGCTGCCTTCTTGCCCCGTGTCGCTCCGCCGCGACCACGCAGCGTGACTCCGGATTCACTGAGCATCCGGTGGACGAATCCGTAGGAGCGGCCGGTTTCCTCGGCCAGCGCCCGGATGCTCGCACCGGAGTCGTACTTCTTCTTCAGGTCTGCCGCGAGCTTGTCGCGCGCGGCGCCGGTCACCCGGCTGCCCTTCTTCAGAGTCTCGGCCACCCGTGCCTCCTCATGGGAAGTGCGCTCTGGACTTCTCATGATCACCCCTCCCCGTCCTCCTGGCCACCCATTCGACGAGGTCCGTCCTGCCGGGTTTGCGGACGAGTACGGCGCCCTCACGATCGGAAGCAGTCATTCCGCGCGGCCGGAACCCGACCATCGAACGAGTGGATCAAGGGACCGGCAGGTCAGCGCCGTCGTACGAACACACGTGCGGCGCGGACCCTGCCGGAAGGATTCGGCAGAGGTCCGCGCCGGGGGTACGAGACCTTCTCACTCAGATGACGGATCCGGCGATGAGCCGAATGATCCAGTCCGGGCTCAGGCCAGGGCGACCAGGTCCGCGTAGTCCGGTCCCCACAGGTCCTCGACGCCGTCCGGGAGCAGGATGATCCGCTCCGGGTCGAGCGCCTCGACGGCGCCCTCGTCGTGGGTGACCAGGACGACCGCGCCCTTGTAGGTGCGCAGCGCGCCGAGGATCTCCTCGCGGCTGGCGGGGTCGAGGTTGTTGGTGGGCTCGTCGAGCAGCAGCACGTTGGCCGAGGAGACGACCAGGGTGGCCAGCGCCAGCCGGGTCTTCTCGCCGCCGGAGAGCACCCCGGCCGGCTTGTCGACGTCGTCGCCGGAGAACAGGAAGGTGCCGAGCGTCTTGCGGACCTCGACCAGATCGAGGTCCGGGGCGGCGGAGCGCATGTTCTCCAGGACCGTGCGCTCCGGGTCCAGGGTCTCGTGCTCCTGGGCGTAGTAGCCGAGCTTGAGGCCGTGGCCGGGGGTGACCTGGCCGGTGTCGGGCTTCTCCACCCCGCCGAGGAGGCGGAGCAGGGTCGTCTTGCCGGCGCCGTTGAGGCCGAGGATGACGACCCGGGAGCCCTTGTCGATGGCCAGGTCGACGTCGGTGAAGATCTCCAGCGAGCCGTACGACTTGGACAGGCCCTCCGCCGTGAGCGGGGTCTTGCCGCAGGGCGCGGGCTCCGGGAAGCGCAGCTTGGCGACCTTGTCGGAGACGCGGACCGCCTCCAGGCCGGAGAGCAGGCGCTCGGCGCGCTTGGCCATGTTCTGCGCGGCGACCGTCTTGGTGGCCTTGGCGCGCATCTTGTCGGCCTGCGAGTTGAGCGCGGCGGCCTTCTTCTCGGCGTTCTGGCGCTCGCGCTTGCGGCGCTTCTCGTCGGCCTCGCGCTGCTGCTGGTAGAGCTTCCAGCCCATGTTGTAGACGTCGATGGTGGAGCGGTTGGCGTCCAGGTAGAAGACCTTGTTGACGACGGTCTCGACCAGGTCGACGTCGTGGGAGATCACGATGAAGCCGCCACGGTACGTCTTCAGGTAGTCGCGCAGCCAGGTGATGGAGTCGGCGTCGAGGTGGTTCGTCGGCTCGTCGAGGAGCAGCGTGTCCGCGTCCGAGAAGAGGATCCGGGCCAGCTCGATCCGGCGGCGCTGACCGCCGGAGAGGGTGTGCAGCGGCTGGCCGAGGACCCGGTCGGGCAGGCCGAGGGCGGCGGCGATGGTGGACGCCTCGGCCTCGGCGGCGTACCCGCCCTTGGTGAGGAACTCGGTCTCCTGGCGCTCGTACTGCTTGAGGGCCTTCTCGCGGGTGGCGCCGGAGCCGTTCGCGATCCGCTCCTCGTTCTGCCGCATCTTGCGGATGAGGACGTCGAGGCCGCGGGCGGACAGGACGCGGTCGCGGGCGAGGACGTCGAGGTCGCCGGTGCGCGGGTCCTGCGGGAGGTAGCCGACCTCGCCGGAGCGGGCGATGGTGCCGGCGGCGGGCTGGCCCTCGCCGGCCAGGCACTTGGTGAGGGTGGTCTTGCCGGCGCCGTTGCGGCCGACGAGGCCGATGCGGTCGCCCTTGGCGACGCGGAACGAGGCGTTCTCGATGAGGATGCGGGCGCCGGCGCGCAGCTCGATGCCGGAAGCGGTGATCACGGACAGACTCCAGAGGGGGAAAGCGGTGGACGACGGCTGGTGACGGGCTGCGACTCCGCTAGTGCACCCAGGGGAGGATGTCCCAGGGGAGAATGTCCATGCGGCCATTCTATCGGGCGCATGCAACTGGTTTTCGGCCACACGGGCGACCGGGGAGCGATCGGGACCTTTCTCTCATTGCTCACCAGGGGGAACAAAAGGGGCGACGCCCGGAAGATCGGCCGATACTCGGCGGAGGGCGGCGGTCGGGCCGCCGCGGTGACGCGGAGGTGGACCGTGCAGTTCGACGACGACGCCCGTCTGGACACCTCCGAGGTGAAGGATGTCCGCGGCAGCCGCATCCCGGGCGGGAAGGCGACCGTCGGCGGCGGCGTCATCGGCCTCATCGCGCTCGTCCTCGGCGTCCTCTTCGGGGTCGGCCCCGACCAGCTGGGGCTCTCCTCCGGCGGCGAGGAGCAGCCCGCCGCCGGCGTCTCCTCCGCGGCCGAGGTGAACCGCTCCTGCCGCACCGGCGCGGACGCCAACAGCCGCCAGGACTGCCGGACCGTGGCCGTCGTCAACAGCCTCCAGGACTACTGGCGCGGGGAGTACGCGCGCCGGGGCGGCACCTACGCCGAGGCCGCCACCGTGCTCTTCACCCAGCGGGTGAACACCGCCTGCGGCGCGGCGAGCTCCGCGGTCGGCCCCTTCTACTGCCCGGGCGACCGGAAGGTCTACCTGGACCTGGGCTTCTTCGACGAGCTGCGGACCAAGTTCGGCGCCGGCGGCGGCCCCTTCGCCCAGGCGTACGTGGTGGCCCACGAGTACGGGCACCACGTGCAGAACCTGATGGGGACGCTCGGCCGGGCCCAGGACGGGCGGACCGGGGCGGACTCCAACGCCGTCCGGGTCGAGCTCCAGGCGGACTGCTACGCGGGCGTGTGGGCCCGGCACGCCACGAGCACCCCGGACGAGTCCACCGGCCGGCCGCTGATCACCCGCCTCGACGAGACCGACATCCGGGACGGGCTGGACGCGGCGGCGGCCGTGGGCGACGACCGGATCCAGGAGCGCTTCCAGGGGCGGGTCACCCCGGAGAGCTGGACGCACGGCTCGGCCGAACAGCGCCGGCAGTGGTTCTCCACGGGCTACCGGACCGGCGACATGGCCCGGTGCAACACCTTCCGCTGACGGTCGGTGCCGCCGATCGCCGGCGCCGCCTGCGAGACTGTGTCCCAGGTCACATCCGGCCGACCGAGAGGGAGTGAGCGGGATGTCCGAGGCACCCGACATCTGTCCGGCACTGAAGTACCGGGACGCCAAGGCGGCGATCACGCTGCTCACGGAGGCGTTCGGCTTCACCGCGACGGCGGTGTACGAGGGCGAGGACGGCCTGGTCGCGCACGCCGAGCTGAGCTACGGGAACGGCACGGTGATGCTCGGCAGCGCCGGCACCGACAGCGTCTTCGACAAGGCGATGGGCGCGGGCGGACCGGTGGGGATCTACGTCCACGTCCAGGACGTGGACGAGCACCACGCCCGGGCCGTGGAGCACGGCGTGGAGATCGTGATGCCGCCCACCGACCAGGAGTACGGCTCGCGGGACTACATCGCGAAGGACGCCGAGGGCAACGTGTGGGGCTTCGGCACCTACACCCCCGGCAGCGACTGACCCCTGCCGCGCGGCCCCCGGCCCCTCGTCAGGCGCCCCCGGTGTGGACCTGGAAGGCGGCCCGGCGGACCGCCTTCGCCAGGGCCGGGTCCGGGTGGGCGGCGGCCAGCGCCACCAGCACCTGCACGGTCCGCGGATGGCCGACGGCCCTGATCTCGTCGAGCAGCGCCGGCACCGTGCCCTGCACGGCCGAGTCCAGGTGCCGCACCAGCAGCTCGCTCTCGCCGTGGTCGGCGACGGCGGCCGCGGTGTCCACCCAGAGCCAGGTCGCCTCCTCGCGGGTGAGGACCTCGGGGGCGTCGTCGGGGTCGGTGCCGTCGTACTCGGCGAGCCACAGCAGCGCGTAGGGGCGCAGCGAGGGCTCGGCGACCGCGGCGCGGACCTCCGCCTCGGCGGGGGCGCCGACGACCCGCAGCGCCTCGAAGGCGAGCCCGCGCAGCAGGGCGTCCTCGCCGCGGGCGGCGGCCAGCAGTTCGGCGACCGCGCTGGACAGGGTGCGGGCCGCCAGCCAGGCGCGGTACTCGTCGCGGGCCGGGCCCGGGGTGAGCCGGGCGCAGCCGCGGAGCATGTCGGCCGCGGACTGCTCGATGTTGCCCGCGGGGCTCTGGGCGGCGACGCAGATCTGCTCCAGCTTGACCCAGACCGCCCAGTTGCCGAGCGGGGTCAGGGTCGCGTGACGTCCCTCCGGGCCGGCCGCCGGGTCCAGGGTGAGCGCGCCGACCTCCGCGAGGCCCTCCAGGGCCCAGTCGAGGAGCGCGGGCAGGCGTTCGGCGGGGGCGGTCTGCGCGGTCTGCGCGGTCTGCCCGGGAACGCCGTCGCCGGGGACCTCGCAGCGCTCCTCGCGGAGCTCGTCCACGCGCTGGCCCAGCAGGTCGAGCAGGGCCGGCACCGGGACGGGGCCCTGGGAGAGCTGGAGCAGCGACAGGACCTGCGGCACGGCCTCCACGACCTCGGCGACCGCGCCCGGCGCGACGCCCTCCGGGGAGGGGTGGACCAGCGACCAGGCGTCGAGGAGCGCGACCCAGCCGCGGAGCACCGCGGAGTCGTCCCGGTCCCACGCCTGGAGCCGCCAGCCGGGGCGGACGGTGGCGCCGTGCAGCTCGACGAGACCGGCGAGCCGGGCCCGGTCCCAGCCGGCCCGCACCCGATCCGGTGTCAGGTCGAGGTCGGCGGCGGCCCGTTCGGCGGCGGCCGGACCGTCGAGCGGACCGGAAGCGGAGGCGGCGTCGGCGACCGTACGGGGGCCTGCCTGCGGGCCGCGCGGCGCGGCGGCCCAGCGGGCGATCCGTACGGCGTCGGCGAGGACCAGCCGCGCCTGACGGGCCAGCTCCGCGCGGGGCGGGGTGCCCTCGGGCGGCCTCGGGGCAGGCCGGGTGCGCCGCGTCGTCGCGGCCCGTCGGGCGGTGGCCAGCGACCGCGGACGGACGAGTCGGAGTCTGGAGTTGCGCGCCAATGGTTCATCGGGCTTTCGAGACGTCACGGGGGCAGTCTTCCCGCTGACGGCCCGAAAGCCCAATCGGAATCCACCACGCCGTGACCCCACCCCACCAGCCGGTCACCCCCACCTCCCACTCCGCCCCCGCACGGGCGCCCGTCCGGCTACGCGCCGGGGCCGGGCTTCCGGGCGGGGCCCGTTCGCCGCACCTCCGTGTGGGCAGGCGTTCCGCAGGGCGGTGCCCACCCTCACACCCGGCTGCGCGCCGGGCCCGGGCTTCTGGGCGGCGCCGCTGGCTGGTCCTCCGTGTGGGCAGGCGTTCCGCAGGGCGGAACGGGTGGGCACACGGAACGGCGCCCGTCCGCCGGGCCTAGGCTCCTGCGCCTGAACCCGCACCCCGGGTACGGCGCACATGCGGTGCGGGGCCAGGCTCGGGGCGCGGAGGCACCGCTGAGGGTGCCGTTCCGTTGTGCCCACCCTCCCCCAAGCTCTCGGCTTCGCTCGAGCAGGGGGGACCCCCATCGCCCCAGCGGAACGATTGCCCACAACGAAACGGCGCGGCCACCCGCAACGCCCCCAGCCGGGCGCCGCCCCAGCGGAACTGCTGCCCACAACGGCGCGGCAGGGCGCGCGACGCCCGGGGGTCAGGAGGTGAGGGTCTGGAGGGCCTGTTCCACCGTGAGTTCCTCGCGCTCGCCGGTGCGGCGGTCCTTGAGCTCCAGGACGCCCTCCGCCGCGCGGCGGCCGGCGACGAGGATCTTCGGGACGCCGATCAGCTCCGAGTCGGTGAACTTGACGCCCGGGGAGACGCCCGCGCGGTCGTCGACCAGGACCCGCAGGCCCGCGGCGGCGAGCTTGTCGGAGACCTCCAGGGCCAGCTCGGTCTGGAGCGCCTTGCCGGCGGCGACGACGTGGACGTCGGCGGGCGCGACCTCGGCCGGCCAGCACAGCCCCTTGTCGTCGGCGGTCTGCTCGGCGAGCGCGGCGACGGCGCGCGAGACGCCGATGCCGTACGAGCCCATGGTCACGCGGACCGGCTTGCCGTTCTGGCCGAGGACGTCGAGCTTCAGCGCGTCCGCGTACTTGCGGCCGAGCTGGAAGATGTGGCCGATCTCGATCGCGCGGTCCAGCGTGAGGCCGGTGCCGCACTTGGGGCACGGGTCGCCGTCCTGGACGACGACGACGTCGACGTACTCGGACACCTCGAAGTCACGGCCCGCGACGACGTTCTTCGCGTGCATGCCGTCCTTGTTGGCGCCGGTGATCCAGGAGGTGCCGGGGGCCACGCGCGGGTCGGCGATGTAGGTGACCTTCTCCAGGCCCTGCGGGCCGACGTAGCCGCGCACCAGGTCGGGGCGGACGGCGAAGTCGGCCTCGGTGACCAGCTCGACGACGGCGGGGGCGAAGTGCGTCTCGACCTTGTCCATGTCGACCTCGCGGTCGCCGGGGACGCCGACCGCGACGATCTCGCCGTCGACCTTGACCAGGAGGTTCTTGAGGGTGGCGGAGGCCGGCACGCCGAGGGAGGCGGCGAGGGTCTCGATGGTGGGGGTGTCCGGGGTGGGGATCTCCTCGGCCGCGGGGACGGCGGAGCCGTCGACGGCCTTGACCTCCTGGTAGACCGCCTCCGTGTTCGCCGCGAAGTCGCAGTTCGGGCAGTCGGCGAAGGTGTCCTCGCCGGCCTCGGCCGGGGCGAGGAACTCCTCGGACTTGGAGCCGCCCATGGCGCCGGCGGTGGCGGCGCAGATGCGGTAGTCGAGGCCGAGGCGCTCGAAGATCCGCTGGTACGCCTGGCGGTGCACGCCGTAGGACCGGCTCAGGCCCTCGTCCTCGGTGTCGAAGGAGTACGAGTCCTTCATGAGGAACTCGCGGCCGCGCAGGATGCCGGCGCGGGGGCGGGCCTCGTCCCGGAACTTGGTCTGGATCTGGTACAGGATGACGGGCAGGTCCTTGTAGGACGAGCACTGGTCCTTCACCAGGAGGGTGAAGATCTCCTCGTGGGTCGGGCCGAGGAGGTAGTCGCCGCCCTTGCGGTCCTGGAGGCGGAAGAGCTCGGCGCCGTACTCGTCCCAGCGGCCGGTGGCCTCGTACGGCTCGCGGGGCAGCAGCGCGGGGAGGGAGACCTCCTGGGCGCCGACGGCGTCCATCTCCTCGCGGACGATGCGCTCGACGTTGGCGAGGACCTTCTTGCCCAGCGGCAGCCAGCTCCAGATGCCGGCGGCGGTGCGGCGGACGTAGCCGGCCCGGACGAGGAGCTTGTGGGAGAGGACCTCGGCGTCCGCCGGGTCGTCGCGCAGCGTCTTCGCCATCAACTGGGACATGCGCTGGACCGGTGCGTTGGCCATGGTTCTCGTACTCCTGCCGGGACTGAAGGTGATGGCCCCGAGGTTAGCCGGGCCGTACCGTCCGCGAGAAATCAGTTCCGGCGCGGGAGGGGCAGCGGCGCGCCCATGACGGCGTAGGGGCGGGCGGCGCTCGGGAAGTGCACCTGGCGGGCGAGGTCGGTGTAGCCGAGGGAGTGGTAGAGGCCGCGGGCCGGGGAGTCGGTGTCGATCGCGGAGAGGATGGAGCGCTTCTCGTCGGCGGTGTCGGTGATGGCGGTGATCAGCCCGCGGCCGAGGCCCCGGCCCTGGAAGGCGGGGTGGACGTGGAGCTCGGTGATGACGAAGGAGGCGTCGAGCCAGTCGGCGGTGCCGGTGGCGCGGAGGTACGGCTCCACCACGGTCGACCACCAGTGGGTGCGGTCGTTGGGCATCCCGTACACGAAGCCGACGAGCCGCCCGTCGGGGGTGGTGGCGCCGAAGGCGCGGGCGCCGGGGTTCATCAGGTGGCGCAGCACGATGTGGCGGCGTACCGCGACCTCGGCGGCGTCGAGGCCGAAGGCGACCGCCTGCACGGCGAGGGCCTCGTCCACCCGGGCGGCGAGGTTGACGGGTCCGATGACGGTGGGGGCGTCGTCCATGCGGCGCACCCTACAAGTGCCCGGCGGTTCAGAACAGGACGCTCATGAAGGCGCCGGTCTCGCGGAAGCCGACACGGCGGTACGCGGCGCGGGCGGGGGTGTTGTAGTCGTTGACGTACAGGCTGACGACGGGGGCGACGTCGGCGAGGGCGTACTGGAGGACGGCGGCCATGCCGGTCTCGGAGAGGCCCTTCCCCCGGTGCTCGGGGGCGACCCAGACGCCCTGGATCTGGCAGGCCTGGCGGGTGGCGGCGCCGATCTCGGCCTTGAAGAGGACCTTGCCGTCCTCGATGCGGGCGAAGGAGCGGCCGGCGGCGACGAGCTCGGCGACCCGGGCCTGGTAGAGCAGTCCGCCGTCGCCGGCGAGCGGGGAGACGCCGACCTCCTCGGTGAACATGGCGACGCAGGCGGGCATGATCACCTCCATCTCGTCCTTGCGGACGCGGCGGACGAGGGGGTCGGGGGCGACGGTGGCGGAGGGTTCCTCGGCGACCATCAGGGGCTGGTGGGCGCGGACGTCGCGGGCGGGGCCCCAGGAGGGTTCGAGGAGGCGCCAGAGTTCGGCGGTGGGTCCGGCGGGGCCGACGATCGAGGAACAGCGGCGGCCGATCCGGCGGGCCCGGTCGGCGAAGGCGCGGACGGCCTCGGGGGTGGCGCAGATGGGGACCAGGTTGGCGCCGGAGTAGCAGAGCGAGGTGAGCCGGCCCTCGGTGTACCAGCCCCACATCTCGCCGCCCAGGCGCCAGGGGTCGAGTCCGGCGATCCGGACGCGGGCGGTCACGAAGGCGTTCTCGACCGGGGCGCTCTCCAGGACGGCGAGGGCGGCTCCGAGGTCGGCGGGTTCGAGGACCCGGGTGGTGGTCTGTGTCAACACGAGGGGGCCTCACCGTGCGGGTTCTGCTGGTCCCCGCACTGTACCCCCAGGCTCTGCGGCGAGGCTCCCCACGCATGACGAAACCCCGCCCCCCCGACGGGCGGCGGGGGGGGGCGGGGAGTGTGCCGAAGGGGGGCGCGCGGGGGTGAGGGCCGGTGTGTTATTGACAACAGTCGCTGCCCC
>NZ_JBHYKM010000003.1:50523-85719 GCF_042741435.1 Streptomyces sp. NPDC058955
GGGGGTTTCTGCCGTGGGGGGGGGGGGGGTAATGGGCCGGGGGGGGGGCCGGGCTTTTAGGTAAGCTCCTCCCCCCGCCCGCCGGGTCCTGTGAGCCCGGCCGAGGCGCCCCGGAGGCGAACCGAGCCTCGAAAAAGGGGTTCAGCCGGCGACGGCGACGGTCGGCTCGCCGCTCTCGATGCCGTCCTCCTCCATCTGCTCGGCGATCTTGAGGGCTTCCTCGATGAGGGTCTCGACGATCTTCGACTCGGGGACGGTCTTGATGACCTCGCCCTTGACGAAGATCTGGCCCTTGCCGTTGCCGGAGGCGACGCCGAGGTCGGCCTCGCGGGCCTCGCCGGGGCCGTTGACGACGCAGCCCATGACGGCGACGCGGAGCGGGACGGTCATGCCGTCGAGGCCGGCGGTGACCTCCTCGGCGAGCTTGTAGACGTCGACCTGGGCGCGGCCGCAGGACGGGCAGGAGACGATCTCCAGGCGGCGCTGGCGCAGGTTGAGCGACTCCAGGATCTGCATGCCGACCTTGATCTCCTCGGCCGGCGGGGCGGAGAGGGAGACCCGGATGGTGTCGCCGATGCCCTGGGAGAGGAGGGCGCCGAAGGCGACGGCGGACTTGATGGTGCCCTGGAAGGCGGGGCCGGCCTCGGTGACGCCGAGGTGCAGCGGGTAGTCGCACTGGGCGGCGAGCTGGCGGTACGCCTCGACCATGATCACCGGGTCGTTGTGCTTGACCGAGATCTTGATGTCGCGGAAGTCGTGCTCCTCGAAGAGGGACGCCTCCCAGAGGGCGGACTCGACGAGCGCCTCGGGGGTGGCCTTGCCGTACTTCTTGAGCAGGCGGGCGTCGAGGGAGCCGGCGTTGACGCCGATGCGGATCGGGGTGCCGGCGTCGGAGGCCGCCCTGGCGATCTCCTTGACCTTGTCGTCGAACTGCTTGATGTTGCCCGGGTTGACGCGGACCGCGGCGCAGCCGGCGTCGATCGCGGCGAAGACGTACTTGGGCTGGAAGTGGATGTCGGCGATCACGGGGATCGAGGACTTCCGGGCGATGGTGGCGAGCGCGTCGGCGTCGTCCTGGGTGGGGCAGGCCACCCGGACGATCTGGCAGCCGGAGGCGGTCAGCTCGGCGATCTGCTGGAGGGTGGCGCCGATGTCGGAGGTGCGGGTCGTCGTCATGGACTGCACCGAGACGGGTGCGTCACCGCCGACGGCCACGCTGCCGACCTGGATCTGCCGGCTCTTGCGGCGCTCGGCGAGCCGGGTCGGGACGGAGGGCATACCGAGAGAAATCGCGGTCATCTGTAGTGCAACCTCAAAGGTCGTGCGTCGGCGGGCTCAGGCTTCCGAGGTTACCGCCCCGGGGGCGGGGGGCCGGACACGGCGGTGCACGGCCCCCCAGGGAGCTACGTCAGCTTCACCGGGTTGACGATGTCGGCGGCGAGGACGAGCAGCGTGAAACAGACGAAGACGCCGGCGACCACGTAGGCGGCGGGCATCAGCTTGGCCACGTCGAACGGGCCGGGGTCGGGGCGCCGGAAGATCCGGGCCGTGTGGCGGCGGACGGACTCCCACAGGGCGCCCGCGATGTGGCCGCCGTCGAGCGGCAGCAGCGGGAGCATGTTGAACAGGAACAGGGAGACGTTGAAGTACACCAGCAGGTTCATGAACATGACCAGGATCCGCTCCGGCGGGAGGTCCAGGTTCATGAGCTCGCCGGTGATGCGGGCGGCGCCGACGACGCCGACCGGGGAGTCCTCGGCCCGCTCGCCGTCGCCGAAGGTGGCGTCCCACAGGCCGGGGATCTTGCCGGGGAGCGCGACGACCGACTCCAGGCCGTTCTCCATGAGCTCGCCCATGCGGTCGGTGGTCTCGCCGAAGCTCAGCGGCGCGACCTCGGTCTTGGACGCGAAGCCCAGGTAGCCGGCCTTCTCGTAGGCGAGCGGGCGGGCGACCTGGCCGTTCTCGTCCTTCTTCAGCACCTTGTTGGCGACCAGCGTCGGGTGCAGGTCGAGGCGCTGCCCGTCCCGCTCGACGGTGATCGTGGCGGGGCCGATGGTCTTGCGGATGTGGTTCGAGAGGGTGTCCCAGTCGGAGACCGGGGCGCCGTTGAAGGCGACGATCGTGTCGCCGTCCCGCAGCCCCGCCTTGAACGCCGGGGAGACCGGGTCGCCCGTGGCGCAGGAGTCCCGGTTCGCGCTCTGCTCGATGACGCACTTCTGGACGCCGGCGACCTCGGTCGTCTGCCCCTCGATGCCGAGGGTCATCAGGGAGCCGTAGAACAGGCCGAGGGCGAGGACCAGGTTCATGAAGGGTCCGGCGAACATGACGATCACGCGCTTCCACGGCTTGCGCGTGTAGAAGAGCCGCGTCTCGTCGCCGGGCTGGAGCTCCTCGTACGACGCCTCCCGGGCGTCCTCGATCATGGAGCGCCAGGGCGAGGTGGAGCGGGCCTCGATCTTGCCGTCCGCGCCGGGCGGGAACATGCCGATCATGCGGATGTAGCCGCCGGCCGGGATGGCCTTGATGCCGTACTCGGTCTCGCCGCGCTTCCTCGACCAGATGGTGGGGCCGAAGCCGACCATGTACTGCGGCACGCGGATGCCGAAGAGCTTGGCCGTGGAGAGGTGGCCCAGTTCGTGCCAGGCGATGGAGACGAGCAGTCCCAGCGCGAACAGGACGACCCCGAGGATCGTCAGGAGCACTTCCGTCATGCGCGCGCCTCCGCGGTTGCCTTCGCTGCGAGCTCTCGGGCCCGGGCCCGGGCCCAGGTCTCCGCTTCCAGGACGTCCGGCACCGTCAGGGAGGTTCCCCCGGTGGGCCGTCCGTGTTCGGTGACGACCGCCGTGACGGTGTCCATGATGCCGTTGAAGGGGAGCCGTCCGGCGAGGAACGCCCCGACGCACTCCTCGTTGGCGGCGTTGAAGACGGCGGGGGCGGTGCCGCCGAGCTCGCCGACGTGCCGGGCCAGGTTCACCGACGGGAACGCCTCGTCGTCCAGCGGGAAGAACTCCCAGGTGGAGGCGGTGGACCAGTCGAAGGCCGGGGCCGCGTCGGGGACCCGCTCGGGCCAGCCGATGCCGATGGCGATGGGGCCGCGCATGTCCGGCGGGGTGGCCTGGGCGAGCGTCGACCCGTCGGTGAACTCGACCATGGAGTGCACGTACGACTGGGGGTGGACGACGACCTCGATGCGGTCGAAGGGGATGTCGTAGAGGAGGTGCGCCTCGATGACCTCCAGGCCCTTGTTGACCAGGGTCGCGCTGTTCACCGTGATGACCGGGCCCATCGCCCAGGTCGGGTGGGCGAGCGCGTCCTCGCGGGTCACGTGCTCCAGCTCGGCGCGGGTCCGGCCGCGGAAGGGGCCGCCGGAGGCGGTGACGACCAGCTTGCGGACGTCGGCGCGGGTGCCGGCGGCGAGCGCCTGGAAGAGGGCCGCGTGCTCGGAGTCGACCGGGATGATCTGGCCGGGCTTCGCGAGCGCCTTCACCAGCGGGCCGCCGACGATCAGCGACTCCTTGTTGGCGAGGGCGAGGGTCCGGCCGGCCTCCAGGGCGGCGAGGGTCGGCGCGAGGCCGATGGAGCCGGTGATGCCGTTGAGCACGGTGTGGCACGGGGAGGCGGCGAGCTGGGCGGCGGCGTCGGGGCCCGCCAGGATCTCGGGCAGCGGCTCGGAGCCGTACAGCGCCTTGAGGGCGGTGCGCAGCTCCTCGACGGTCTTCTCGCGGGCGACGGCGACCTGGGCGACCTTCAGCCGGTGGGCCTGCTCGGCGAGGAGCGCGACCCGGCCGCCGGAGGCGGCCAGGGCCGTGACCCGGAAGCGGTCGGGGTGACGCAGCACCAGGTCGATGGCCTGGGTGCCGATGGATCCCGTCGAGCCGAGGACGACGATGTCCCGGCGGCCTTCGGCGGGGTCGAAGGCGATGTGCGGGTCGGCGAGAGGAGAGGGGCGGTCGCTCATGCCCCCCATTCTTGCCCCAAACACTGTGCGCTCTTCACGGGGTCCGGGCGAACGCGCCGAATCCGCCGAACACACGGTGGAAGTCCGGGAAGGTCTTCTTCACGCAGCCGGGGTCGTCGAAGGTGATGCCGGGGGTGCGCAGGGCGGTCACGGCGAAGGACATGACGATCCGGTGGTCGCCGTGGGTGGCGATCTCGACGGGTCCGGCCGGGGTGCCGGGGTGGATCTCGATCCGGTCGGGGCCGGTCTCGACGGTGATGCCGAGGGCCCGCAGGTTCTCGGCGCAGGCGTCGAGCCGGTCGCACTCCTTGACCCGGGTGTTGGCGACGTCCTCGATGCGGACCGGCCCGTCGGCGAAGGGGGCGAGCGCGGCGAGCGTCGGCATGGTGTCGGAGATGTCCCGCATGTTCACGGTGAGTCCGCGCAGGGTGCCGGTGGAGCGGACGGTGGTCGCGTCGGCCGTGACCTCGACGTCGGCGCCCATCCGGCGCAGCACGTCGACGAAGGCGAGGTCGCCCTGGAGGGCGCCGGTGCCGAGGCCGGGGACGGTGACCTCGCGGCCCGGCTGGAGCGCGGCGGCGGCGAAGAAGTAGCTGGCGGTGGAGGCGTCGGGCTCGATGCCGTAGGTCCGGGCGCGGTAGCCGGTGGGGGCGACGCGGTAGGTGCGGCCCTCGCGGGTGACCTCCGCGCCGAAGTCGCGCATCATCGCGAGCGTGATCTCGACGTACGGCTCCGAGACCAGGTCGGTGACGGTGATGTCGAGGCCGTCGGCGGTGAGCGGGCCGAGCATCAGCAGGGCCGTCAGGTACTGGGAGGACTGGCCGGCGTCGAGGGTGAGCGCGCCGCCCCGGACGCCGTCGGCGTGCACGGCGAGCGGGTGGTGGCCGTCCTTCTCGCCGTGCCGCAGGTCCACGCCGAGCTCGCGCAGGGCGGTGGTGAGCGGGCCGAGCGGGCGGCGGCGCATCTGCGCGGAGGCGTCGAAGCGGAAGGTGCCGTGCCCTGCGGCGGCCAGGGTGGGCAGGAAGCGGGCGGTGGTGGCGCCGTCGCGGCAGTAGACGTCCGCCTCGGCGACCCCCGGCCCGGCGGGGCGGCCCTCGATGTGCCAGGCGCCGGGCTCCCGCCGTACGGCGTACCCGAGGGCCTGGAGCCCTTCGGCGAAGCCCTCGGTGTCGTCGGAGACGAGCGGGCGCAGGAGGGTGGTGGTGCCCTCCGCGGCGGCGGCGAGGAAGAGCGCGCGGGCGGTGACGGACTTGGAGCCGGGGATGTCGATGACGGTCACGCCGGTCATCCTGCCGTGGCCGGCCGGGCCGTCGCCGCCCGGTCCGCCTGCTGGACGCGGACGCGAGGAGGCGGCCCGGGCCCCCGCACAGTGGGCCCGGACCGCCTGGTCTCGTGGAGCGCGTGTCCTAGAGGGCGAGGCCCGTCAGGACGAGGACGCGCTCGTAGGTGTAGTCGTCCATGGCGTACGCGACGCCCTCGCGGCCGACGCCGGAGCGCTTGGCGCCGCCGTACGGCATCTGGTCGGCGCGGTAGGAGGGGACGTCGCCGACGATCACGCCGCCGACCTCCAGGGCGCGGTGGGCGCGGAAGGCGGTCTGCAGGTCGTGGGTGAAGACGCCGGCCTGGAGGCCGAAGTCCGAGTCGTTGACCGCGGCGAAGGCCTCGGCCTCGCCGTCGACCTTGGCGACCGTGAGGACCGGGCCGAAGACCTCGGCGCGGGCCAGGGTGACGTCGGCCGGGAGGTCGGTGAGGACGGTCGGGGCGTAGGTGGCGCCCTCGCGCTTGCCGCCGGTGAGGAGCTTGGCGCCGGCCGCGACGGCCTCGTCGACCCAGGACTCGACGCGCTGGGCGGCGGCCTCGTCGACGAGCGGGCCGACGTCGGTGGTGTCGAGCGCCGGGTCGCCGGTGACCTGGGCCTCGACGGCCGCGACGATCTTCGGCAGCAGGCGGTCGTAGACGGTGGCGTCGGCGATCACGCGCTGCACGGAGATGCAGGACTGGCCGCCCTGGTAGTTGGAGAAGGTCGCGATGCGGGTCGCGGCCCAGTCCAGGTCGGCCTCGGAGGACCAGTCCGGGAGGACGACGGCGGCGGCGTTGCCGCCGAGCTCCAGGGTGCAGTGCTTGTGCGGCACCGACTCCTGGATGGCGTAGCCGACCTTGTCGGAGCCGGTGAAGGAGATGACCGGGAGGCGCTCGTCCTGGACGAGGGCCGGCATGCGGTCGTTCGGCACGGTGAGGATCGACCAGGAGCCGGCCGGCAGGTCGGTCTCGGCCAGGATCTCGCCCAGGATCAGGGAGGAGATCGGGGTGGCCGGGGCCGGCTTGAGGATGATCGGGGCGCCGACGGCGATGGCCGGGGCGACCTTGTGGGCGCTGAGGTTCAGCGGGAAGTTGAACGGCGCGATGCCGAGGACGACGCCCTTGGGGATGCGGCGGGTCACGGCGAGGCGGCCCACGCCGCCGGCCTCGGTGTCCAGGCGCTGGGCCTCGCCGGCGTTCCAGCGGCGGGCCTCCTCGGCGGCGAAACGGAAGACGGAGACGGCCCGGCCGACCTCGCCGCGGGCCCACTTGACGGGCTTGCCGTTCTCGGCGGAGATGATCTGGGCGATCTCCTCGGTGCGCTCGGCGAGCCGCTTCGACACGTGGTCGAGGGCGGCGGCGCGGACGTGCGCCGGGGTGGCGGCGAACTCGTCGACGACCGCGTGGGCGGCCGCGACGGCCTCCTCGACCTGGGCCTCGGTGGGCACGGCGACCTTGCCGACCAGACGTCCGTCGTACGAGTTCGTGACGTCGAAGGTGGTGTCGCCGGTGGCCTCGCGGCCGGCGACCCAGAAGGCGTGGGTGGTCGTCATTGCGCGTCCCGGCCCTTTCCGTATCGGGGTGTGAGCGGTTGCTCTCCAGACACGTTAGGGCCGGGACCGGCGAGTGACGTTTGTCCGTCATGGAGTGGTGGGGTCCGCGGTCTGTCCGCTTCGGCCGAACGGGTGGCGCGGTCGGGTGCGGGTCAGCGCTCCTCGTACGCGGTGAAGGGCGCGAGGTACCCCTCGCTCCAGCGGGCGGCGATCAGCCGGTCCTGGTGTGCGAGGACGTCCTTGATCTCGCCGGACGAGCCGCCCACCGAGTCCGGGAAGGTGCGCGCGTCGCGCTCCTCGCCGTCGTCGGCGTCGAGGACGAGCAGCCCGTCCTCCCCCGACGATCCGTACAGGTCGACCAGGGCGGTGACCCGGCCGTCCGCCACCCGCAGTCCCATGACGTCCTCCAGGTCGCCGATCTCCACGCGCCAGAGCCGCTGTCCGCTGCGCAGGTCGAAGGCGGTGACGACGTCGTCGTAGTCGGCCTCCATGGCGACGGTGTAGAGGCGGCCGTGGGCGACGCGGGTGCGGGCCGGCTCCTGGAGCGGGGAGGTGATCCTTCCGTTGCCGGTGCCGGACGCGATGGTGCCCTGGGCGCGGCCCTCGTCGTCGAAGGAGAGGAGCGTGGCGTAGCCGGACTCGTCGAGGCCGTCCGCGCCGACCACGATCGGGTCGGCGGAGACGAAGGACGGCGTGTGGGTCAGGGGGTCGACGACCCGCCGCGGGTCGAGGGGCGAGGCGCCGCGCACCCGCCCGTCCGCGGGGTCGAGGACCGCGAGCCGGACGTCCCGGCGGTCGCAGACGAGGAGCGCCGCGACCCGGCGGGCGCCCGCGGCGACGCCGTACGGCACGCAGCCCTGCGGCATCCGCGCCGACCACCTGGGCTTGCCGGTCCGCAGGTCGAAGGCGCGCAGGGCGCGGTCGGGGTCGAGCCTGTCGGGGGTGCCCGGCGCCGACTCGTAGCGCCAGTCGGCGTCCTCGTCGCGCAGGACGGCGAGGCCGCCGCCGACGGCGACGAGGTCGTGCTCGGCGCGGATCTCGCCGTCGGCGGCGGTGCGGGTGGTGCGCCACAGTTCGCGCCCGGCGGTGAGGTCGAGGGCGACGACGGTGGTGCAGCCCTCGTTCCCCTCGTCGGCGAGGGGGCTGCCCGGGACGCCCTGGGCGACCAGGGCGACGCCGTCCTCGGCGGTGCGGCTGGCGGAGCAGATCACGGCGCCGCGGGAGGGCCGGTACCGCCAGCGCCGCTCGCCGGTGCGGGCGTCGAAGCCGGAGACGCCGTCGGCGTTGCTGTGGACGAGCGTGTCACCGGCGGTCCAGGCGGCGTCGCCGGAGGCCGGGGCGCCGCCGTCGGTCGGGGTGCTCCAGACCTGGCGCATCGAGTCGCCGGGGAGGTAGCCCTCGCCGGCGAGGACGCCGGCGGTGATGCCGCCGCAGCCGGCGAGGAGGGCGAGGAGGAGGCCGCCGACGACGGAGTAGCGGACGAGGCGCGAGCCCGGCTTCGGCGCGCCGCCACTGCCGCCGCGGTCGCCGCTGCCGCCGCCCCCGCCGGGCTTCCTGTCGGCCGCTCTGCCGGCCTTCGTCGCTGTCGCCATCCGGACCCCACCCCTTGTCGCCGTGCTCACGACCGATCGATACGAGGGATCAGGGTAGGGCCACGGCGATCTTCGCCGTCACCGCCTCCGCTCGGTGGAGACGATCAGGCAGACGGCCGCCACGACGATCGCGCCGCCGAGCAGGATCGGCCAGGTCAGGGCCTCGTCGAGGATCAGCGCGCCGAGCAGGACGGCGACGACCGGATTGACGTACGCGTAGGTGGCGGCGAGCGAGACCGGGGCGGACTGGAGCAGCCAGGCGTACGCGGTGAAGGCGATCAGCGAGCCGAAGACGACCAGGTAGCCGAGGGCGAGCCAGGAACCGGTGGAGACCGTACCCGGGTCGAAGCCGCGGTGCTCGCCGCGGATCAGGCCGACGACGATGCCGGCGACACCGCCGGCCAGCATCTCGTACACGCTCGCGGTGAACGGGTTGGCGGGCAGGGGCAGGCGGGCCGAGGAGACGGTGCCGAGCGACCAGAGCAGGGCGGCGACGAGGACGATCAGCACGCCCCCGATGCCGACCTCGCCGCTGAGCCCGGGGAGGGTGAGGACGGCGAGACCGGCCATGCCGAGCAGGACGCCGCCGTAGCCGCCGAGCCCGGGGCGCTCGCCCGCGACGGTGCGGAGCAGCACGACCCAGACGGGGACGGCGGCGACGAGGAGGGCGGCGAGGCCGGAGGGTATGTCGGTCTCGGCGAGGTTGACGAGGCCGTTGCCGCCGAGGATCAGCAGGAGGCCGACGAGCGCGGCGGAGCCGAGCCGGCGCCGGTCCACCTTGAGGGCGGCGGGGCCGTGCCGCCAGGCCACGATCGCGGCGAGGAGCAGGGCGGCGACGACGAAGCGGGAGCCCGAGGCGAGGAAGGGCGGGACGGTGTCGACGACGATCCGGATGCCGAGGTAGGTCGAACCCCAGACGACGTACACGATGGCGAGGGCGGCCCAGACGGCGCCGCCGATGCGGCGGGCGGGCTTCGCCGGGGCGGCGCCCCGGAGGGCGGGGGCGGGAGCGGGGGCGGTCGGGGCGGCGGTGGGCGTGCTGGGCGTGCCGGGGGAAGGATCGACGGCAGGGCTTGTCATGGGCAGGAGATTAGGCATTCCGCTCGCGTCCGGCCAGGAATTCTGCCCGCCTCCGGGCAGGGGAGCCGAAATCGCGGCCCGGAATCGCTCCTTCTACTTCTCGCCCTCGCCCGTCGTCTTGAGCGCCAGCCACAGCTCCATGCGCACGTCCGGATCGTCGAGCGAGCGCCCGAGGATCTCCTCGACGCGCCGCATCCGGTACCGCAGGGTGTGCCGGTGGACCCCGAGGTCGGCCGCGGCGGCGTCCCACTGGCCGTGCCGGGAGAGCCAGGCGCGCAGCGAGGCGACGAGGTCGCCGCGGCCGGTCGCGTCGTGCTCGCGCAGCGCCCGGAGCATGCCGTCGGCGAAGGCCCGTACGGCGTCGTCGGCGAGGAGCGGCAGCACGGAGCCGGCCGCCAGGTCCTCGTGCTCGACGAGGGCGCGGCCCCGGCGGCGGGCCACCGAGAGGGCCTGCTCGGCCTGCTTGTACGCGACGGCGGCGGTGACCGGGCCGGCCGAGGCGGAGAGCCCGACGACGAGCCCGGCGTCCTCGGCCTCGCGCTCCGCGTACCCGGCGCAGGCGGCGACGACCGCGCCGCCGTCGCCCGCCAGGACGACGAGCCGGCCGTCGCCCTCCGGGACGGTGAGCACGGCCTCGCCGGCCCGGGCGGCGGCCGCCTCCAGCGCCTCGGCGAGCACCGGCAGCGGGGGTTCGCCGGTCGCCTGCTCGCCGCCGGCGGGCTCGGCGACGAGGAGCCGGAAGGGGGCGTCGAGGAGCCCGCCGTAGACGTCGCCGGCGACGGTACGGGCGTGCTCGGCCTGCCCGGCGAGCATCATGCGCAGCACGGCGGCGCCGAGCCGGTGCTCGGCGGCCTGGAGGGAGCGGGAGCGTTCGGTGGTGAGGGTGAGGAGGGCGATCGCCGAGTGGACGGCGTACCGCTCGGCGGTGCCCAGCGGGGCGCCGGTGCCGACGGCGAGGGCGCCGCGGACCCGGCGGCCGGTGCCGAGGGACTGGAGCTCGACCCGGTCGTCGGTGCCGCCGACGACGGCGCTGGCGGGCGCGGGCCGCTCGCGCAGCCGCTCGACGTCCGGGGTGAGGCGGGCGGCGCGGCGGGCGGCCCACTCGGGCGAGACGGCGACGACGCTGCCGGCGGCGTCGTAGAGCGCCGCCCAGCCGTCGACGTGCGCGGCGAGCCGGGCGACGACGGCGTCCGGCCCCTCGGCGAGGGCGGCCCGGGTGAGCTCGCGCTGCGCCTCGAACCCGGCGGTCACGGCCCGGTACTGGTCGGCGGCGATGGCGGCGGACACGGCCTTGCTGATGGCGAGGAACGGCGTCCGGCGCGGCACCTCCAGCAGCGGCAGGTGCTCGGCCCGGGCGGCGTCGAGCAGCGCCTCCGGGATGTCGTCGTAGTTCACCCCCACGGCGAACCCGAGCCCGACCACGCCGGCCCCGAGCAGCCGCCGCACGTACCGCCGCATCGCCTCGCCGTCCTCGGCGTCGAGCGTCAGGGCCGTGGTGAGCAGCAGCTCCCCGCCCTCCATGTACGGCACGGGATCGGCGAGCTCACTGACGTGCGCCCACCGGACGGGCGTGTCGAGCCGGTCCTCCCCGGCCCGCACGACGAGCCGGAGGGAGGAGTGCTGAACGAGCGAGGCGAGGGTGGGCGGCATCGGAAACCGGCGGACCTTTGAGCGGGACCGAACACGGACGACTCCGCACCCGGCGAGGTGACACCGCTGGGGAGGGCGGCGCGTCCGATTGTGCCAGGGCGGCCGGGGGGCCGCTCTCAGCTGCGCAGGTCGACCAGGAGCGGCGGCGTGTGCTCGCCCCGCACATGGGTGAGGGAGAGCACCGCGTGGCCGGGCGGCACGCCGTGCGCCAGGTCGGAGGCGGACCAGCGTTCCCGCTCGACCTCGCGGACGGTCACCGCGTCGGTGGTGACGGCCCGGCCGGTGACGAGCTTGCGCACCGCGTGCGCCACGCGGGTGAGCGGCTCGTCGGAGCGGACGGTCCGGCTGGTGACGTCCCGGGTCTCCACCCACTCGGTGCCCCAGGTCTCCGCGAACCGCTTGCCGTCCCAGGTGGTGACGCCGGCGAGGGCGAACCGGCAGCCGACCGCGCCGAACAGCGGGGTGCGCAGGTGCTCGGGGACGTCCTCGACGGTACGGAGTCCGAGGACGACACCGGCGTGGGCGGAGCGCAGCCGCTGGAGGCCCCGCACGGTCTCCGCGGTCAGCGTGTGCGCGGCGTCGTCGAGCACGAGGCAGGCGAAGCGGGAGCGGTCGGTGCGGCCGACGGTCCGGCCGAGGAACTGGGCGAGCACGAGCCGGGTGAGGAGCCGGGAGGCTTCGGCGTGGCCGGACTCCGGCAGGTCGATCCGGACGCGTACGGGGTGCTCCAGGGCGCGCATGGTGAACGGCGCGGTCGCGCCCGAGGTGTCGAAGAATCCGGCGAACGCGGGGCGGTCGAGGAGGGCGATCCGGTCGGCGAGGCCGCCGGCGGGGTCTCCGTCGGTGCCCTGCTGCCGGGCTCGGGCGTCGAGTTCGCGGACGAGGGAGGCGTGCCCGGTCCGTTCGAGGGCCGCGCGCAGGGTCTGCAGGACGGTGGGGGCGCCGTCGAGGAGTTCGCGGAGCTCGGGGACCGAGGGGAAGCGGTCGTGGACGGCGTGGAAGGGGCCGAGGAGCTGGGCGAGCGTGGTGGTGGCCCGGCGGGTGTCGGTGGTGTCGGTCGCCAGGACGTCGGCGAGCAGCGCGGCGGCGCGGTCCGGGTCGGAGGTGCCGCCGTAGAGGTCGAGGTCGTGCGGGGAGGCCGGGTCGCCGACGCGGATGACGACGTCGTAGGACTCGTCCGGGCCGAGGGGCGCGGTGTCGGAGCCGACCACGACGACGGCGGCCTGTCCGGCGAGCGCCTGGAGCGAGAGGGACTCGACGAGGGGGCGGACGAGGCGGGTCGTCTTGCCGCTGCCCGAGGGGCCGACGACGAGCATGCCGGTGCCGAGCACGTCGGGGTCGAGGGCGAGGCCGGTGGTGCGGCGCGCGTACGGGTTGCGGTCGGTGTCGGTGACGGTGCCGAGGCGCACCTGCCGCAGGGCGAGGTCGTGGGTGGCCGTGCGGCCGGCCAGCGAGCGGGCGCCGGACGGGTGCAGGAAGGCGGCGGCGCCCCGCGCGTGGACCTCGCGGACGAAGGCGGCCTGCCGGTCGGGGGCGGCGCCGGTGTTCTCCCAGGCGGTCCTGATCCGGGCGTAGTCGACGTCGTTCATGGCGCCGGAGGCCGCCTCGGCGGCGAGCCGGTCGGCCGCCTCGGCGAGCCCGGCGGCCCTCAGGTCGGGCCAGGCTCCGAGGTCCGCGGCGGCGGGGGTGGCCGTGGCCGCGGTGGGGCCGGGTCGCGGGGCGGTACGGCGCAGGGCGAGCCAGACGAAGGGGAGGGCGGTGGCGATGGTGAGCAGCAGCGTCGCCGTGTCCTCCATCTCCTGGTTGGCGAAGACCGCGTCGGGCGCCGTCAGCTCGTACGGCAGCATCGAGAGGACGAGGGGGCGCAGCGGCAGCCAGTCGCCGCGGACGAGGGCCACGGTGAGGAGGCCGGCGAGCGCGGCGAGGACGAACTGGGCCCGGCGTCCGTACTCCAGGGCGAGCCGGTTCCAGGCGTACGGCCAGCGGCCGAAGCGGCCGATCCCGCCGAAGATGGCGGCGAAGAGGACGAAGCGGTAGACGGCCAGGGCGACGGGGCCTCCGGTGCCGGGCACGGGGGCGCCGCCGAGCGGGCGCCACCAGTCGCCGGGCGTGAAGAGGCGGATCGGCACGCTCCAGTAGGGGATGTAGCCGTTGCGGAGCAGCGACCAGAGCAGGACGGCGACGAGGAAGGAGATCGTCGCGCCGGCCAGCACGGTCCGCAGGGGGGTCTCGTCGGGCGCGCGTTCGGGGCGGGGCACGTGACCGTAGCGCCAGACGCCGGGCGCGGCCTCGGGTCGGGGTGTCCGCAGCCAGTCGACGAGCGTGCTCCGGCCCCGGGCGGCGGAGGGCGCGGCGGCCGGCCTCGGCGGCGCGGCGGCCGCCGGCATCGGCGGGACGCCGGCGGGCGGCCCGGCCGGGCGGGGGATATCGGCGTGCGGCGGCCCGCCGTGGGTGCTCCGCGAGCCGTGCGTGCCCTCGAACTCCATGTCCCCTGCCCCCTGGCCCTTCGACTCCGCGGCGCTGTCGTCCGGGCCCAATCTAGAGCCTCGGTCCCGGATCATGCCCCGGATCAGGGCGATGGCACGGCGTCGCCCCGGACAACTGCGCGTATGGCCGATACGGACAAGGACACGCCGGGACCACTCCCATCCGTAGCATGCGCCGGGCCCGTGCCCGCGCCTAGCCTGCGGAGGAAACCCGCAAGAGCGTCCAGAACACCCCAGGAGCCCCGCATGAACGCTGTCCCGCAGGAGCGGCGCGTCGTCACCGCCATTCCCGGTCCGAAGTCGCAGGAGCTTCAGGCTCGCCGGCTGGACACCGTCGCCGGGGGCGTGGGCTCCACGCTGCCCGTGTTCACGAAGCGTGCGGGTGGCGGCATCATCGAGGACGTCGACGGCAACCTGCTGATCGACTTCGGTTCCGGCATCGCCGTGACCTCCGTGGGCGCCTCCGCCGAGGCCGTCGTGCGCCGCGCCTCCGCGCAGCTCCAGGACTTCACCCACACCTGTTTCATGGTGACCCCGTACGAGGGCTACGTGGAGGTCTGCGAGGCGCTGGCCGAGCTGACCCCGGGCGACCACGCCAAGAAGTCCGCGCTCTTCAACTCCGGCGCCGAGGCCGTCGAGAACGCCGTCAAGATCGCGCGTTCGTACACCAAGCGCCAGGCCGTCGTCGTCTTCGACCACGGCTACCACGGCCGCACCAACCTCACCATGGGCATGACGGCGAAGAACATGCCGTACAAGCAGGGCTTCGGTCCGTTCGCGCCCGAGGTCTACCGCGTGCCGGTCGCCTACGGCTACCGCTGGCCCACCGGTGCCGAGAACGCCGGCCCGGAGGCCGCCGCCCAGGCGATCGACAACATCACCAAGCAGATCGGCGCCGAGAACGTCGCCGCCATCGTCATCGAGCCGGTCCTCGGCGAGGGCGGCTTCATCGAGCCGGCCAAGGGCTTCCTCCCGGCGATCGTGAAGTTCGCCAACGACAACGGCATCGTCTTCGTCGCCGACGAGATCCAGGCGGGCTTCTGCCGCACCGGCCAGTGGTTCGCCTGCGAGGACGAGGGCATCGTCCCGGACCTCATCACCACCGCCAAGGGCATCGCGGGCGGTCTGCCGCTCGCCGCCGTCACCGGCCGCGCCGAGATCATGGACTCCGTCCACGGCGGCGGCCTGGGCGGCACCTACGGCGGCAACCCGGTGGCCTGCGCCGGTGCGCTCGGCGCCATCGAGACGATGAAGGAGCTGGACCTCAACGGGAAGGCCAAGCGCATCGAGGAGGTCATGAAGGGCCGCCTCACCGCGATGCAGGAGAAGTTCCCGGTCATCGGCGACATCCGCGGCCGCGGCGCCATGATCGCCATCGAGCTCGTCAAGGACCCGGCGACGAAGGAGCCGGCCGCCGAGGCCGCCGCCGCGCTCGCCAAGTTCTGCCACAACGAGGGCGTCCTCGTCCTCACCTGCGGCACCTACGGCAACGTGCTCCGCTTCCTCCCGCCGCTGGTCATCGGCGAGGACCTGCTCAACGAGGGTCTGGACGTCATCGAGGCGGCGCTGGCCGCCCTCTGACGGACGCTTCGGCGCAAAGAGTGAAGACTCTGTGGGGGGCCGATGGCGGGACGCGTTTCCCGCTGTCGGTCCCCCTCTGCGTGCCGTACGGTCTTCCCCAGATGAGAGAAACACCCAGGGCGGAGCATCCCCAGCACCGCCCGCACCGTGCCGAAGCGCACACCTCCGGAGCCTCGTGCTCCGGGACTCCTCACCGATCGGATGGCCGCCCGCCCCACACCCCCCGGGGCGCGCGGCAGCCCGATCCCCTCGGCCGCCCCGGAACCACCCCCCCTGTTCCAGGGCGGCCGGCTCTCTTCTCGGCGCTCGTCGCCCTCGCCGTCGTGACCTGGCAGGTGCTCGTCCACGGCCCCTTGGCCAGGCTCGACGAGCGGGTGTCCCGCTCTCTGGTGGACACCGTTCCCCGGTGGCTGAGCGAACTCGCCTCCGACCTCGGCAATCTGACCGTGGCCCTGCCCGTGCTGGCCGCGGCGATGGCGTACGCGTTCTTCCGCGGCCGGCGCGCCGCCGCCCTGTACGCGGGGCTGGCGATGGCCGCCGTCCCGCTGCTCGTCGTCCCCCTGAAGGAGTGGACGGCCCGCCCCGGCCCCCTCGAACCCTGGGCGCACGGCTACTACCCCTCGGGCCACACGGCCACCGCGATGGTCGCCTACTTCGGCGCCGCGTACCTGGTGTCGCGACGCCTCGTCCCCGTCGCCGCCGTGCTGACGGCGGTGACGGGGACGGGGCTGGTCCTGCGCGGCTTCCACTGGCCCCTGGACGTGCTGGCCAGCCTCTGCCTGGGCTTTCTGATCCTGGCCGTCAGCTCCAGTCGTACGCGTCGAAGTTCCGGCTGAACTCCCACTGGTTGAAGCGGTCCCAGTTGATCGACCAGGTCATCAGGCCGCGGAGGGACGACCAGGTGCCGTGGGGCTGGTAGGTGCCGCAGTTCTGCTTCCTGGTGAGGCAGTCGAGGGCCTTGTTCACCTCGGTGGGGGTGGTGTGGCCGTTGCCGGCCTGGGTGGAGGCCGGGAGGCCGATGGCGACCTGGTCGGGGCGGAGGGCGGGGAAGACGCGGTCGGTGTTGCCGGCGACCGGGAAGCCGGTGAGCAGCATGTCGGTCATGGCGACGTGGAAGTCGGCGCCGCCCATGGAGTGGTACTGGTTGTCCAGGCCCATGACGGGGCCGGAGTTGTAGTCCTGGACGTGCAGCAGGGTGAGGTCGTCGCGGAGGGCGTGGATGACCGGGAGGTAGGCGCCGGCGCGCGGGTCCTGGCCGCCCCAGGGGCCGGAGCCGTAGAACTGGTAGCCGAGCTGGACGAAGAAGGTCTCCGGGGCCATCGTCAGGACGAACCCGGCGCCGTACTTGGCCTTGAGGGTCTTGATCGCCTGGATCAGGTTGACGATCACCGGGGTGGTGGGGCTGCGGAAGTCGGTGTCGCCGGTCTGGAGCGCGAGCGAGTGGCCCTCGAAGTCGATGTCGAGGCCGTCGAGGCCGTACTCGTCGATGATCTTCGAAACCGAGGAGACGAAGGTGTCGCGGGCGGCGGTCGTGGCGAGCTGGACCTGGCCGTTCTGGCCGCCGATGGAGATGAGGACCTTCTTGCCGGCGGCCTGCTTGGCCTTGATGGCGGCCTTGAAGTCGGCGACGGACTCGACGTTCGGGCACTCGGTCGCCGGGCAGAGGCTGAAGCGGATGTCGCCGGAGGTCACCGAGGTAGGCTCGCCGAAGGCGAGGTTGATGACGTCCCAGGAGTCGGGGACGTCGGCCATGCGGGTGTAGCCGGAGCCGTTGGCGAAGCTGGCGTGGAGGTAGCCGACGAGGGCGCGGGCGGGGAGGGCGCCGCCGGGGTTGCCGCCGCCGGAGGTCGTGGTCGCGGTCACCGGGGCCGACTTCGGGGACTCGCCGGCGCTGTTCGCGGCGGTGACCTGGAAGGTGTACGCGGTGGAGGCCGTGAGCCCGGTCGCGGTGGCCGTGGTGCCGGTGACCGTCTGGATGCGGGTGGCGCCCCGGTAGACGTGGTACGAGGTGGCGCCGGGGACGGCGGTCCAGCTCAGCGGCACGGAGGTGGCGGTCGGGGAGCCGGCGGTGAGGCCGGTGGGGGCGGCCGGGAGCTGGACCGGGTCGCCGCCGGGGCCGTAGAGGGAGAGGTCGTCGGCCTGGTAGGCGGGGGTGCCGTACCAGCCGTGGGTGTAGACCGTGACCGAGGTGGTGTTCGCGCCGGTGGTGAAGGTGGTGGCGAGCTTCTGCCAGTCGGGGGCCGACTGGGTCCAGGCGTATCCGTCGGTGGTGCCGGTGCCGGTGACGCCGAGGTGGACGTAGCTGCCGCGGACCCAGCCGCTCAGCGTGTAGGCCGAGTTGGGCTTGACCGTGATGGTCTGGGAGCACTTGGCGTTGTCGCCGCCGGCCGGGGTGGCCTGGAGCGCCTTCGTCCCGCCGTGCACGGGCGAGGAGACGACGGCGCCACTGCCCGCCGTGCAGCTCCAGCCGTCCAGGCCGGCCTCGAAGCCGCCGTTGCGGGCGAGTTCGGAGTCGGCGGCCTGGGCGGCCGGGGTGAGCGCGGCGAGCCCGCCGACGGCGAGCGCGCCTGCGAGCAGCAGGGTGAGAGGTCTGGTGCGGTCCACGACTGCCTCCGGTGGTGGGGGATCGGAGTGGAGCGCGGCACAGCATGGTCCAGACCAATCGAGTGGTCAAGACCTCTGGACGGGACCGGACTTGAGAGGTGGGGTATCAGGAGGCGCCTCCCCCGGGCGCCTGCTCGCGGGCCAGTTCCCCCGCGGCCTCGTGCATGGCGAGTTCGAGCAGCGAGGCGTCGGTGAGGGTGCCCTGTCCGTCCGGCAGCACCAGCCAGCGCACTCCCCCGGTCGCCCGCCCCGGGTACGGGACGACGATCCAGGTGCCGGATCCGGCGCCGCGGACCCCGGTGCCGACCCAGCGGGCGGCCGTGCCGGGCGGGACGAAGAAGCCGATCCGGGAGTCGCCGAAGTCGGCGAGGACCGGGCCCGGCCGGTCGACCAGGCGGGTCAGGACGTCGAGGGTGGGGTGGCCGAGCTCGCCCGGCAGGATCAGCACGTCCCAGCGCCGGCCGGCGGGCAGCAGGGCGACCCCGTGCGGGTTGCGCTCCCACTCCCAGCGGCAGGCGTCGGGATCGGGCGCGACCGCGGCCAGCCATTCCACCGCGGCCTTGACGCCGGAGGCCCCCGTAGCTGTCATCGTGCGTACTCCTCTCCGTGGGGACGCGCGGAGGTGCGCGTCCACACGGAGAGAGCGCGAGGGTTCCCCGCTCTTACGCGGGTTTCCCTACCCATCGGTTGTGATCTGAATCACATCCGACGGAGGGGGTGGTTCAGCTGTCGAAGCCGAGGCCCAGCTTGTCCATCGTCCTCAGCCACAGGTTCCGCCGCCCGCCGTTGGCGTCGGCGCGGGCCAGCGACCACTTGGTGATCCCGATGCCGGCCCAGGCGATCGGCTCCGGCGGGAAGGGCAGCGGCTTGGAGCGGACCATGGCCAGCTCGGTGCGCTCGGTGCGCTCCCCGGCGAGCAGGTCGAGCATCACGTCGGCGCCGAAGCGGGTGGCGCCGACCCCGAGCCCGGTGTAGCCCTGCGCGTACGCCACCTTGCCCTGGTGGGCGGTGCCGAAGAAGGCGGAGAAGCGCGAGCAGGTGTCGATCGCGCCGCCCCAGGCGTGGCTGAAGCGGAGCCCCTCCAGCTGCGGGAAGCAGGTGAAGAAGTGCTCGGCCAGCTTGAGGTACGTCTCCGGGCGGTGGTCCATCTCCGCCTGCACCTTGCCGCCGAAGCGGTAGACGGCGTCGTAGCCGCCCCAGAGGATGCGGTTGTCGGCGGTGATCCGGAAGTAGTGGAACTGGTTGGCGGAGTCGCCGAGGCCCTGCCGGTTCTTCCAGCCGACGGAGGCGAGCTGCTCGTCGGTCAGCGGTTCGGTGACCAGCGCGTAGTCGTAGACCGGGACGGTGTACGGGCGCAGCCGCTTCACCAGCGACGGGAAGACGTTGGTGCCGAGGGCGACCCGGCGGGCGGCGACCCGGCCGTACGGGGTGCGCACGGCCATGCCGGCCCCGGCCGACACCAGGTCGAGGCCCGGGGTGTTCTCGAAGATCCGCACGCCGAGGTCGAGGCAGGCCCGCTTGAGGCCCCAGGCGAGCTTCGCCGGGTGGAGCATGGCGACGCCGTCGCGGTCCCACAGGCCGCCCCGGAAGGTCGGCGAGTTCACCTCGGCCCGGACGGCGTCCTGGTCGAGGAGGGTGAGGCCGTCGGCGAGGCCGAGCCGCTCGGCCTCCTCGTACCACTCGTGGAGCTCGTCCACCTGGTACGCCTCGGTGGCGACGTCGATCTCGCCGGTGCGCTCGAACTCGCAGTCCAGGGAGTAGCGGCCGACGGCCTCCTCGATGTCGTCGAGGTTGGCCGCGCCGAGCCGCTCCAGCTTCGGCAGCTCACCCGGCCAGCGGGAGAGGCCGTTGCCGAAGCCGTGGGTGAGGGAGGCGGCGCAGAAGCCGCCGTTGCGGCCCGAGGCGGCCCAGCCCACCTCGCGGCCTTCGATGAGCACGACGTCCTGGGCGGGGTCGCGCTCCTTGGCGAGGAGCGCGGTCCACAGTCCGCTGTAGCCGCCGCCGACGACGAGGAGATCGCACTTCTCGGTGCCGGTGAGGGCGGGCAGGGCGCCGGGCTTGCCGGGGTCTTCCAGCCAGAAGGGGACGGGCTGGGCGTCGGAGAGAGATTTAGCAGCGAGACGCATGGCGACTGGGGCCATGGTTTCCAACTCCTTCGGTGCCTGGGCTTCCTACGCTCAGGCCGTTGCTGTTTTCTTGCGCCGGTTCGTGATGATCTGTCCGGCCACGACGATCAGTACCGCGAGGGCGAACATCGCGGTGCCGATGACGTTGATCTGAACGGGGGTTCCTCGCTGTGCCGAGCCCCAGACGAACATGGGGAAGGTCACCGTGGAGCCCGCGTTGAAGTTGGTGATGATGAAGTCGTCGAACGAGAGCGCGAAGGCGAGCAGCGCACCGGCGGCGATGCCGGGCGCGGCGATGGGCAGGGTGACGCGCAGGAAGGTCTGCGCCGGCCCCGCGTAGAGGTCGCGCGCGGCCTCCTCCAGGCGCGGGTCCATGGACATGACCCGGGCCTTGACCGCCGTCACGACGAACGACAGGCAGAACATGATGTGGGCGATGAGGACCGTCCAGAAGCCCAGCTCGATCCCCATGTTGAGGAAGAGGGTGAGCAGCGAGGCGGCCATGACGACCTCGGGCATCGCCATCGGCAGGAAGATCAGCGAGTTGATCGCGCCGCGCGCCCGGAAGCGGTAGCGGACCAGCGCGAAGGCGATCATCGTGCCGAGGACGACGGCGCCGACGGTGGCCCAGGCGGCGAGCTGGAGCGAGAGGGTCAGCGACTCGCACATGTCGGCGACGCCGCAGGGGTCCTTCCAGGCGTCGAGGGAGAACTGCTGCCACGAGTAGTTGAAGCGCCCGTTCGGCTTGTTGAACGAGAACACCATGACCACGACGTTGGGCAGGATCATGTACGCGAGCGTCAGCAGGCCCGCGATGACGACGAGGTTCTTGCGCAGCCAGGTCATCAGACGAGGTCCTCCGTTCCCGCCTTGCGGATGTAGACGGTGACCATGAGGAGCACGATCGCCATGAGGATGAAGGACAGGGCGGCGGCCGTCGGGTAGTCGAGGACGCGGAGGAACTGCGACTGGATGACGTTGCCGATCATCTTGGTGTCGGTGGAGCCGAGCAGTTCCGCGTTGACGTAGTCGCCGCTCGCCGGGATGAAGGTGAGCAGGGTGCCGGAGACGACGCCGGGCATCGACAGCGGGAAGGTCACCTTGCGGAAGGTGGTCGCCGGGGAGGCGTAGAGGTCCTGGGCGGCCTCGTGCAGCCGGCCGTCGATCCGCTCCAGGGAGGTGTAGAGGGGCAGGATCATGAACGGCAGGAAGTTGTACGTGAGGCCGCAGACGACCGCCATCGGGGTGGCGAGCACCCGCTCGCCGTCGGTCCAGCCGAGCCAGCTGGTCACGTCGAGGACGTGCAGCGCGTTGAGCGCGTCCACGACGAGGCTGTCGTCGGCGAGGATCGTCTTCCACGCCAGGGTCCGGATGAGGAAGCTGGTGAAGAAGGGCGCGATCACCAGGACGAGCAGCAGGTTGCGCCAGCGGCCGGCCTTGAAGGCGATGAGGTACGCGAGCGGGTAGCCGAGCAGCAGGCAGAGCAGGGTCGCGGTGCCGGCGTACAGCAGGGAGCGCAGCAGCTGCGGCCAGTACTCGGTGAAGGCGTCCAGGTAGGTCTGGAAGTGCCAGGTGACCTGGAAGCCCTGCTCCAGGGAGCCGGTCTGCACCGAGGTGGACGCCTGGTAGACGAGCGGCAGGGCGAAGAAGACCAGCAGCCAGAGGATGCCGGGGAGCAGCAGCCAGTACGGGACGAGCCGCTTGCGGGTGGGAGGCTTGCGCAGAACCGGTTCCTCGACCGGTCCCGGCGCCTCCTTGGTGAGGGTGGTGGTCACGAGGCGTCCTCCACCGTCTCCACGCCCGCGTCGATGTCCTGCGTGGCGTCGAGGCCGAAGGTGTGGGCCGGGTTCCAGTGCAGGACGACCTCGGCGCCGGGGACGAGCCGCGCGTCGCGCTCGATGTTCTGCTCGTAGACCTGGAGCTCCGCGCCGGCCGGCGAGTTGACCACGTACTGGGTGGAGACGCCGATGAAGGAGGAGTCGACGATCCGGCCGGTGACCCGGTTGCGGCCGTCGGCGATCGTGCCCGCGTCGTCGGCGTGCGCGAGCGAGATCTTCTCCGGGCGGACGCCGACGAGGAGCCTGCCGCCCTGGCGGACGGCGTCCGTACAGCGGTCGCCGGGGACCTTGAGCTTGCCGCCGCCGGCGGTGACGACGACGTCGGAGCCCGTCTCGACGACCTCGGCCTCGATGAGGTTGGAGGTGCCGAGGAAGTTGGCGACGAAGGTGGTCTGCGGGTTCTCGTACAGGTCGGCGGGGGCGCCGAGCTGCTCGACCCGGCCGCCGTTCATGACCGCGACCTGGTCGGCCATGGTCATGGCCTCCTCCTGGTCGTGGGTGACGTGCACGAAGGTGATGCCGACCTCGGTCTGGATCCGCTTGAGCTCCAGCTGCATCTGGCGGCGCAGCTTGAGGTCGAGGGCGCCGAGCGGCTCGTCGAGGAGGAGCACCTGGGGGTGGTTGATGAGGGCGCGGGCGACGGCGACGCGCTGCTGCTGGCCGCCGGAGAGCTGGTGCGGCTTGTGCTTCGCCTTGTCGCCGAGCTGGACGAGCTCCAGCATCTCGTCGACCTGCTTCTTCACCGACTTGATGCCGCGCCGGCGCAGACCGAAGGCGATGTTCTCGGAGATGTCCATGTGCGGGAAGAGCGCGTAGGACTGGAAGACGGTGTTGACCGGCCGCTTGTAGGGCGGGAGGTCGGTGACGTCCTTGTCGCCGAGGCAGATCGTGCCGGTGGAGGGGTCCTCCAGGCCGGCGATCATGCGCAGGGTGGTGGTCTTGCCGCAGCCGGAGGCGCCGAGCAGGGCGAAGAAGGAGCCCTGCGGCACGGTGAGGTCGAGCGGGTGGACGGCGGTGAAGGAGCCGTAGGTCTTGCTGATCCCGGTGAGTCGGACGTCGCCGCCGGTGGTGTTCTCAGTCATGGGTTTGCGGTCCCGGATCTTCGTGGCTTCGTGGCCTGGTGACGGTGGACGACGGCTCAGGCGCCGATGAGCTTGGCGAACTTCTCCTCGTACGCCGTCTCCTCCTCGCCGGTCAGCGAGCGGAAGGCGCGGGACTTCTTGGCCATGGCCTTGTCCGGGAGGATCAGCGTGTTGGCCGCGAGTTCGGGATCGATCTTGGCCAGCTCGTCCTTCACCCCGTCGACGGGGCAGACGTAGTTGATGTAGGCGGCGAGCTGGGCCGCGTTGGGAAGCTCGTAGTAGTAGTCGATGAGCTTCTCGGCGTTGGCCTTGTGCCGGGCCTTGGTGGGGACCAGGAGGTTGTCCGTCGACGTGATGTAGCCGGCGTTCGGGATCGTGTACTGGATGTCCGGGTTGTCCGCCTGGAGCTGGATGATGTCACCGGCCCAGGCCAGACAGGCGGCGAGGTCGCCCTTGTCCAGGTCCGAGGTGTAGTCGTTGCCGGTGAAGCGGCGGATCTGCTTCTTGTCGACGGCCTTCTGGAGGCGGCCGATCGCCGCGTCGTAGTCGGCGTCGGTGAAGTCGCCCGGATCCTTGCCCATGTCGAGCAGGGTCATGCCGACGGTGTCGCGCATCTCGGTGAGGAAGCCGACCCGGCCCTTGAGCGCGGGGTCGTCGAGGAGCTGGCTGACCGAGTCGACCTTCTTCCCGCCGGTCGCCTTGGTGTTGTAGGCGATGACGGTGGAGATGCCGGTCCAGGGGTACGAGTAGGCGCGGCCCGGGTCCCAGTCGGGACGGCGGAACTGGGCGGAGAGGTTGGCGTACGCGTTGGGCAGGTTCGCCGGGTCGAGCTTCTGCGCCCAGCCGAGCCGGATGATCCGGGCGGCCAGCCAGTCGGTGACGCAGATCAGGTCGCGGCCGGTGTCCTGGCCGGCCGCGAGCTGCGGCTTGATCTTGCCGAAGAACTCGACGTTGTCGTTGATGTCCTCGGTGTACTTGACCTTGATCCCGGTGCGTTTGGTGAACGCCTCCAGGGTGGGGCGGGACTTCTCGTCCTCGCTGACGTCCATGTACTCGGTCCAGTTGGAGAAGTTGACGCTCTTCTCCTTGGCCGAGAAGTCCGTGGACGCCGGGCCCTGGCCCTCCCGCTTGGCCGGCGGGATGCCGCAGGCGGTCAGGCCGGCCAGGCCGCCGACCGTGAGCGCGCCCACGCCCCCGGCCCGCAGCAGCGAGCGGCGGCTGAGGGCACCACGGCCGCTCGTCATACTGCGCCGGATCGCCGCCAGCTGGGCGGCGGACAGGCGGTCGGGCTCGTACTGCTCCATGCGCTGTGCCCTTTCGGGATGGTTGCGCCGCTGGTCGGGCGGCTGACTGCTATCGGTCCCCGAAGATCGTGCGGTGCCAGTCCTTGGCCGCCACCGCCGTGTTGTCGAACATCACGTGCTTGACCTGCGTGTACTCCTCGAAGGAGTAGGAGGACATGTCCTTTCCGTAGCCGGACGCCTTGTATCCGCCGTGCGGCATCTCGCTGATGATCGGGATGTGGTCGTTGACCCAGACGCAACCGGCCTTGATCTCGCGGGTGGCCCTGTTCGCCCGGTAGACGTCGCGGCTCCAGGCGGAGGCGGCGAGGCCGTACGGGGTGTCGTTGGCGAGCCGGATGCCCTCGTCGTCGGTGTCGAAGGGCAGGGCCACCAGGACCGGTCCGAAGATCTCCGACTGCACGACCTCGCTGTCCTGCGCGGCGCCGGTGATCAGGGTGGGCCGATAGTATGCGCCGTTCTCCAGCTCTCCACCAGGGGCTTCGCCTCCGGTGACGACGGTCGCGTAGCCGCGGGCCCGCTCGACGAAGCCGGCGACGCGGTCGCGCTGGACGTGCGAGACCAGCGGGCCGAGGTCGGTGGCCGGGTCGGCGGGGTCGCCGAGCCGGACGGTCTCCATCAGCTCCGCGACCCGGGCGACGAAGGCGTCGAAGAGCGGCCGCTGCACATAGGCGCGGGTGGCGGCGGTGCAGTCCTGGCCGGTGTTGATGAGGGAGGCGGCGACGGCGCCGTGCGCGGCGGCCTCCAGGTCGGCGTCGTCGAAGACGACGAAGGGGGCCTTGCCGCCGAGCTCCAGGTGGAGCCGCTTGACGGTGGCGGTGGCGACCTCGGCGACCCGCTTGCCGACCGGGGTGGAGCCGGTGAAGGAGGTCATGGCGACGTCGGGGTGGCCCACCAGGTGCTCGCCCGCCTCGCGGCCGGAGCCGTTGACGATGTTGATCACACCGTCGGGGATGCCCGCCTCCTTGGCCGCCTGGGCGAACATCAGGGAGGTGAGCGGGGTCAGCTCGGCCGGCTTCAGGACGATGGTGTTGCCGGCCGCGATCGCCGGGAGGATCTTCCAGGCGGCCATCTGGAGCGGGTAGTTCCAGGGGGCGATGGAGCCGACCACGCCGATCGGCTCGCGCCGCACGTACGAGGTGTGGTCGCCGGAGTACTCGCCGGCCGACTGGCCCTGGAGGTGACGGGCCGCGCCGGCGAAGAAGGCGGTGTTGTCGATGGTGCCGGGCACGTCGAACTCGGTGGTGAGCCGGATCGGCTTGCCGCACTGGAGGGACTCGGCCAGGGCGAAGTCCTCGGCCTGCTCGGCGAGGACCGCGGCGAAGCGGTGCAGGGCGTCGGAGCGCTCGCCGGGGGTGGCGCCCGCCCAGCCGGGGAAGGCGGCCTTGGCGGCGGCCACGGCCTCGTCGACGTCCGCCGTGGAGGCGAGTGCGTAGGTGTAGACGCTCTCGCCGGTGGCGGGGTCGACGACGCTGTGCGTCCTTCCGGAGGTCCCGGGGCGGAGCCGTCCGCCGATGTACTGCGCGCCGTCCGCGAAGCGGTCCGTCACCTGGAAGCGGTTGCCCATGACGCTCTCCGTTGTCCCAGCTCGAATTGAGTGCCGATCCTGACAGAGGGACCCGGCTCGAACAAGTGATTCCGTTGTTGCCTTTTGGTTACTCGACGGAATCGGTCGACCAAGTGTCGAGGTCGCGGGAAAATCTCCGTACGGAGTGTCGCTCGCGGATGCCAGACTCGCGTGCATGATGACCATCGAGGAGCTGACACAGCAGGTCAGCAGGGGTGAGAAGGTGAAGTGGCTGCACTTCTGGGGCCACCGGCCGGCCCCGGACGGACGGCTCACGCAGAGCTGTCTGAGCCAGTGGTGGCCGTCACCCTTCGAGGTCGACGGCGTGCGGTACGCGACGGCCGAGCACTGGATGATGGCCGGGAAGGCGCGCCTCTTCGGCGACGCGGAGGCCGAGCGGACGGTGCTCGCCGCCCGCACCCCGGCCGAGGCGAAGAACGCCGGCCGCCTGGTCCGCGGCTTCGACGACGCCGTGTGGGCGCGGGAGCGCGCCGGGATCGTGGTGGCCGGCAGCGTCCACAAGTTCGCCTCGGACGAGGCGCTGCGGGGCTACCTGCTGGGGACCGGCTCCCGGGTGCTCGTGGAGGCGAGCCCGCTGGACCGGATCTGGGGCATCGGCCTGGCCGCCGGCGACCCCGGCGCCCACGACCCGGCCCGCTGGCGCGGGCTCAACCTGCTGGGCTTCGCGCTGATGGAGGCCCGGGAGCGGCTGCGCGCCGGGGCCGGTTCAGCCCCGGTCGCCGACGACGAGGACCGCTGAGGTCCGCACGCCGCCGTCGGTCTCCTCGTACTCGTCGTAGCTGGAGACGGCCCAGACGACGAGGGCGATGATCGCCGCGCCGAGGACGGTGGAGACGACGCCGAGGACGATGCCCGCGGTGGCGGCGCCGCCGTTGCTCGCCTCGCCCCGGTTGACCCGCTTGCGGCCGAGGATGCCGAAGATCAGGGCCAGGATCCCGAGCACGATCGACGGGACGCCGTAGAACCAGAAGAGGCAGGTGCCGATGATGCCGAGCACCATGCCGGCCGTGCCCAGGCCGTTGTTCTGGCCGGGCACCGGCCCGTACGGGTGGGCCGGCGGATAGCCGTACGAGGACCCGGCGGCACCGGCGGCCGGGTAGCCGTACGAGGACCCGGCGGCACCCGTGGCCGGATAGCCGTACGAGGTCGTGGCGCCGGGACCTGCGGCCGGGTAGCCGTATCCCGACGCGACCGTCGGGGGGCCGTAGGCGGGCGGCGGCGCGGGCGTGCCGTAGGCGGCCGGGCCGCCGGGGGCGACCGGGGGCGGCGGCAGCTCCGTGCCGGCCGTCTCCCCGGTGGGTATCGAGGTGATCGTCGGCTGCTCGTGCACCGGGCGGCGGTCCGCCGGGGCCTGCTTGCCCAGCTCCACCCGGGACTCCGCCCGCTCCGGCGGGGCCCACGGGTCGGTCGTGCCCCGGTCCTGCGGGCTCGGCTCGGCGGTGTCGGACATTCGGGGCTCCCTCCCTGGTCCCGTCATGCTACGGCGTGCCGTCCGGCGCGTGCCCGCCCGGCCTACGATGACCCGATGACCGATCTCCACCCCTTCATCGCGGGCCTGCCCAAGGCCGAGCTGCACGTCCACCACGTCGGCTCCGCCTCCCCCCGGATCGTCTCCGAGCTGGCCGCCCGGCATCCGGACTCCAAGGTCCCCACGGACCCGGAGGCACTGGCCGACTACTTCACCTTCACCGACTTCGCGCACTTCATCGACGTGTACCTGTCCGTCGTGGACCTGGTGCGCACCCCGGAGGACGTCCGGCTGCTGACCTTCGAGGTCGCCCGGGACATGGCGCGGCAGAACATCCGCTACGCCGAGCTGACCATCACCCCGTACTCCTCCACCCGCCGCGGCATCGACGAGCGGGCGTTCATGGCGGCCATCGAGGACGCCCGCAAGGCGGCGGAGGCCGAGTTCGGCACCGTGCTGCGCTGGTGCTTCGACATCCCCGGCGAGGCCGGTCTGGAGTCCGCCGAGGAGACCGCGCGGCTCGCCACCACGGACGGCATCCGCCCCGAGGGCCTGGTCTCCTTCGGCCTCGGCGGCCCGGAGATCGGGGTGCCGCGCCCGCAGTTCAAGCCGTACTTCGACCGGGCCCGGGCGGCCGGGCTGCGCTCGGTGCCGCACGCCGGCGAGACGACCGGCCCGCAGACGGTGTGGGACGCCCTCCGCGACCTGGGCGCCGAGCGCATCGGCCACGGCACCAGCTCCGTCCAGGACCCCGAGCTCCTCGCGTACCTGGCGGAGCACCGGATCGCCCTGGAGGTCTGCCCGACCTCGAACATCGCGACCCGGGCGGTGGCCACCCTCGACGAGCACCCGATCCGGGCCATGGTCGACGCCGGCGTGCTGGTGACGGTCAACAGCGACGACCCGCCGATGTTCGGCACCGACCTGAACAACGAGTACGCCGTCGCCGCCCGCCTGCTCGGCCTCGACGAGCGCGGTCTGGCCGCCCTCGCGAAGAACGCGGTCGAGGCGTCCTTCCTCGACCCGGCCGGCAAGGACCGGCTGGCCGCCGAGATCGACACGTACACGGAGGGCTGGCTGGCGCGCTGAGCCCCGGCCGAGAATGGGCCCCATGCGATCCGTCACTGTCGTAGGCCACCGCGGCGACCCGTACCGCGCCCGTGAGAACACCCTCGCCTCGATCGGCTCCGCCTTCGAGCGGGGCGCGGACGCGGTCGAGGTCGACGTCCGGCTGACCAAGGACGAGGTGCCCGTCCTCCTCCACGACGACACCCTGAAGCGGCTGTGGGGCCACGACCGGCCGCTCTCCTCGCTCACCCACGAGCAGCTGCGCGAGCTGACCCACGGCGGGGTGCCGACGCTCCGCGACGCGCTGCTGGCGGCCGGGGCGCGCCGGCTGATGCTCGATCTCCCGGGAGGGAACGAGGAGTCGGTCCGGAAGATCGTCGGCGCGGTCCGCGAGGCCGGCGCCGGGGAGCGCGTCTACTACTGCGCGGGCGCGGTCGCGATGCTCCAGGTGCGGGCGGCCGACCCGCACGCGGAGATCGCGCTCACCTGGACCTCGCTGGCCCCGCCCCGCCGGGTGCTGCTCGACGCGGTCCGCCCGAAGTGGCTCAACTACCGTTTCGGCCTGGTCGGGGAGGCGCTGGCGGAGCGGGTGCACCGGGACGGGCTGCTCGTCTCGGCCTGGACGCCGGACACCCGCAGGACCATGCGTAGGCTGATCGCGAACGGGGTCGACTCGATCACCACCAACCGGGTCGACGTCCTCGCCGCCGTCCTGCGAAAGGCTCCCTGATGAACGACCGGATCCGGACCGACATCGCCCACAACGCCCGGGTGTGGAACTACTGGCTGGGCGGCAAGGACAACTATCCGGTGGACCGCGCCGTCGGCGACCAGGTCGTGTCCTTCCACCCGAGCATCGGCGAAGTCGCCCGCGCGGACCGGGCGTTCCTCGGCCGGGTGGTGACCCGGCTGGCCGGCGAGGGGGTGCGCCAGTTCCTCGACATCGGCACCGGACTGCCGACCGCGGACAACACCCACGAGGTGGCGCAGCGGGTCGCGCCGGACGCCCGGATCGTCTACGTCGACAACGACCCGATCGTCCTCACCCACGCCCGGGCGCTGCTGACCAGCTCCCCCGAGGGGGTCACCGAGTACGTCGACGCGGACGCGCACGACCCGGAGAGGATCGTGGCGGAGGCCGGCGAGGTGCTCGACCTGTCGCGTCCGGTGGCGGTGATGATGCTCGGCCTCCTCAACTTCGTGATGGACACCGAGGAGGCCCGGTCGATCGTGCGGACGCTGATGGCCGCGGTGCCGTCCGGCAGCCACCTGGTCCTCACCCATCCGACGCTCGAACCGGAGCTGGGCGGCGAGGGCAACAAGGAGGCGATGGCGTTCTGGAACGAGAACGCCACCCCGCCCATCACCGCCCGCACCCGCGAGGAGTTCACCTCCTTCTTCGACGGCCTGGAGCTCCTCGCGCCGGGCGTCGTCTCGTGCGCGCGGTGGGGCGCGCCGGAGGCGGCCGCGGTGGCGCAGTTCGGCGCGGTGGGCCGCAAGCCGTAATGCGGATACGGGGGGTGGCGCAGTACACGGCGGGCGGTCCGCGCCGGCCGGCCGCGCCGGATCCGCGCCTGGACGTGCTGACGGGCCGGGAGCGGGAGACGCTGCTGCTGCTCGCGCGGGGCCTGTCGAACGCGGAGATCGCGGCGGAGCTGGTGGTCTCCGAGCACACGGTGAAGACTCATGTGGGCCACGTGCTGGCGAAGCTGGGGCTGCGGGACCGGATCCAGGCGGTGATCTGCGCCTACGAGACGGGCCTGGTGGCCCCGGGGCCTCCCCCGGCCGGGGGAGGAGCGGGCGGCTGAGCCTCCCCCGCTCCGGCGAGGGACCGGCCGGGTGGAACCGCCGGTGCGGGCGATCCGCCGATCGCCCCTGGTCAGCAGGATGGAGCCGTTGAGAACAACGGCTCACGTCACGGGAGTTGACCATGAAGAAGTCCACCCGCGCCCTGCTCGCCACCGCCCTGGTCCTGGGCGTCGCCGCGGGTCCCCTCGCCCTCTCCCCCGCCTTCGCGGCGCCCGCCCCGCCGGTCGCGGCGACGCCGGCCGGCCCCGACCTGTCGGCGGTGATCGCGGGGCTGCCGCGTGCCGACGCGACGGCGGCGCTGGTCCGGATCGGCGGCACCGAGGGGAGCTGGGCGGGCAGCGCGGGCGTGCACGACCTGGAGTCGGGGGCGCCGGCCGATCCGGCGGCCCGCTTCCGGGCGGGTTCGGTGACGAAGGTGTTCACGGCGGCGACCGTGCTCCAGCTGGCCGCCGAGGGCCGGATCGACCTGGACCGCACGGCCCGCTCGTACCTCCCGGAGCTGATTCCGGGCCGGTACGCGACGGTGACGGTCCGCCAGCTGCTGAACCACACGCACGGCATCCCGGCGGCGGACGTGCCGGGCGACAGCGTGGAGGAGTGGTACGAGCGCCGCTTCGAGGTGCACGAGCCGGAGGAGATGGTCCGCCGGGCGACCGCGAAGGCGCGGGAGTTCCGCCCCGGCACCCGCCAGCACTACCTGAACATCGGCTACACGATCGCCGGGCTGATCGTGGAGCGGGTGACGGGCGATGCGTACGAGGAGCAGGTGGAGCGCCGGATCCTGCGCCCGCTCGGCCTGCGGGACACGTACTCCCCCGGCCGGGAGGCCGCGATCCGGGGCCCGCACAACCACGGCTACCAGCTGATGCGGCTGGACGACGGGACGACCGGGCTGCGGGACGTCACGGACGGCTGGGCGGCCGGCGACCTGGTCTCGACCACGGCGGACCTGGAGCGGTTCACCCGGGCCCTGTTCGCCGGCCGGGTGGTGCGCGGCCCGCTCCTGGAGGAGATGTTCACGCTGCCGAAGGTGACGGACTTCGGGTCCGGCGATCCGGCGGCGTACTCCGTCGGCCTGTCGATGAAGCGGCTGGGCGGGCGCGAGGTGTGGGGCAAGACCGGCGGCCGGTGGGGCTACAACGCGGCCATCGCCTCTACCCGCCACGGCGAGCGGACCCTGGTCTACAGCGTCAACTCGACCGACGCCAAGGGCCAGGGCACCGCCCCGACGGTGCTCGCCCTGATGGTCGCGGCCTACGGCCTGCCCGGCTGATCACCAGCGGTCCCAGTGCAGGACCTGCTCGCGCGGGATCCGCCGGGCGGGGCGGAAGTCGGTGCCGATCGTGTAGGCGACGGGGATGAAGGCGGCCTGCATGACCTCCCCGTACGGGATGCCGAGCTCGGCGGCGAACTCCCGCTCCAGCGGCAGGTTCCCGGTCGTCCACACGGTGCCGAGGCCGCGCTCGCGGGCGGCCAGCATGAAGCTCCACGCGGCGGGCAGGATCGACCCCCAGGTCCCGGCCTGGTGGGTGACGGAGAGCCCTTCGGTCCGTCCCTCCACGCAGGGGATGACGTAGGCGGGCACCTCGTGCAGATGCCGGTACAGGTGTCCGACGCCCGCGTACACCCGGTCCATCACCCCGGGCGCGACCTCGGCCCGGCGCACGTCCCGGGCGGGCAGCGGCTGGTGGGCCTCGGGCACGCCCAGGCTCGCCCGCCACAGGTCGGCGAGGACGGCCCGGCGCTCCGGGTCGGTGACGATCACGAAGTGCCAGCGCTGCCGGTTGCGGCCGGTGGGTGCCTGGACGGCGAGGTCGACGCACTCCTCCAGGAGGGCGCGCGGCACCGGCCGGGTGAGGTCGAGCCGGTGCCGGACGGCCCGGGTGGTGGAGAGCAGGGTGTCGGAAGCGAGACCGAGGTTCATGCGTTGAGCCTCGTACGGGCCGGACGGCGGCGGGAAGTCCGGGCTTCCACTGGATGAAAGACGGGGGACGGGGTGGGCGAGAGCGTGGCGGGACGGCTCTTCTCGGTGTTGGACGCCTTCGAGGGCGGCGTCCCGGCGGCACTGCGGCTCACCGACATCGCGGCGCGCACGGGGCTTCCGGCGCCGACGGCGCTGCGTCTGGTGCGGGAGCTGGTGGCCTGGGGCGGTCTGGAGCGGGCGGCGGACGGCACGTACCGGCTGGGGCTCCGGCTGCGGGTGCTGGGCGCCGCGGCGCCCTGTCCGCGCGGGCTGCTCGACGCGGCGCTTCCGGCGCTGCGGGAGCTGGGCGCGCGGACCGGCGGGCACGCGGATCTGGCGGTGCCCTCGGCGCCGCCGGCCGGCGGGGTGCTGTGCCTGGTGAGCGGGGAGCGGCCGGCGCCGCACGCGACGGCGTACGGGCAGGTGCTGCTGGGCGCCCCGCCGGCGGAGCTGCCCCGGCTCACCCGGCACACGGTGGTCGCGCCGGGGGCGCTGGCCGCCCGGCTGGCCCGGGTGCGGGCGGCGGGGCTCGCGGTCTGCGCCGAGGAGTTCCGGCTGGGCGAGGTGACGGTGGCGGCCCCGGTGCGCGGCCCGGCGGGGACGGTCGCCGCGCTGGGCGTGACCGTCCCCACCGGCGTCCCCCTGGACCGGGTGGCGGCGGCGGTCCGGGCGGCGGCTACGCGGGTACGGCCTCCGGTGCCGCCGCCGTCGTCGTGACGGCCTCCAGCCGCTTGATCAGGCGGCGGACGTGGAGCAGCGGCAGGATGCCGACGACCCCGAAGGACATGTCGATCACCGACCACCAGAAGGGGATGTCCCGGATCGGCCCGCAGATCAGGGCGAGCGGGATGATGCCGGCGCAGGCGATCATGCCGAACTCGACGACCCAGATGTTGCGGACCGGGTCGCGGTAGGGCCCGTAGAAAGCGACGGCGATGACGAGGTGCGCGAAGGCCAGCCAGTCGGTGCCGTAGAGGAGGTACGGGGCGTCGGTGCCGGCCGCCTCGACCCCGCCGGCCACCCGGTGGATCCACTCGGCGAGGCCGGGGAGGGCGTCCGCGACGGGCGCGGCCCAGCCGGTCAGCGAGGAGTCGAGCCAGCGGAGTTCGGTGACGAGCGGGAAGGCGGTGGCGCCGCTCAGGACGAGGCAGACGACGAAGAGGATCAGCCATGCGCGGATCCGCGCGAGAAGGGCTCTCGGCCCGTTCGAGTCGCTCATGGGGGTAGCGTACGCCCCTCTTGAACGCGTTCAGAAACGGGGGGCGACCCGGCGGGCGACGGCGTGCGCGAGGACGGTCGCCCCGGCCGCGAGCGCCAGTCCGGCCCCGGCGTCGCGCAGCCGGGCCGGCCGCAGCACCCCGGCCCTGGCGAGCCGGCCGCGCGCCCACAGGGAGAACGGGATCACGACCAGAGCCGAGGTGACGGAGCCCGGGGTGCGGCCCCGGACGGCGGCGGCCTGGGCGAGGTGGACGAGCCCGTGCAGCCCGAAGCCGTCCACCGCGCCCTGGTAGAAGGCGGACCGCCCGCCGGACCGGGCGCCCGCCGCGAAGGCGGCGCCCACGATCACCCCCATCACCGCGACGGCCAGGGCGAATTCACGCGCGTCGACCCCCTCGACGGCCTGCCAGACCGCCTCCGGCACCGCGGGGAACCGCTCCCGCAGTCCGGGCAGGTTCTCCTTCAACCAGCGCGGCCCGGCGGCGAGTTCCTCGATGTCGTGGACCGTCCAGGCGAGCAGGAGGCCGTAGGTGGCGAGCGGGGACACGGTCGTCTCGGTCATGTCCTGCCCAACTCACAGTCCGACGAGGGAGTTCCACCGCCCCGCCATGGTCCGGCGCTCGGCCGAGGTGATATCGCGGGCGATGGCGAGCCGGCCGCGCATCTCCCGGTCGGGGAAGATCAGCGGGTCCTCGGCGAGCGCGGCCAGTTCCTCGTCGCCGGAGTCGGCGAGCACGGCCTGGGCGGCCGGGACGGGGCAGACGTAGTTGACCCAGGCGGCGAGTTCGGCGGCGACCTCGGGCTCGTAGTAGTAGTCGACCAGCCGCTCCGCGTTGGCCTTGTGGCGGGCGAGGTTGGGGATCATCAGCGACTCGGCCCACAGCTCGCCGCCCTCCTCGGGGACGACGAACTCGATGTCGGGGTTGTCGGCCCGGAGCTGGATGACGTCGCCGGAGTACGCCTGGCAGGCGAGGACGTCGCCGCTCGACAGGTCCTTGATGTAGTCGTTTCCGGTGAAGCGGCGGATGTGCTTCTCGCGCACCAGCTTCTCGACCTGGTCGCAGACGGTGTGGAAGTCGTCCTGGGTCCAGCGGGTGACGTCGGCGCCGTTGCCCTGCATGAGCAGGGACATGGCCTCGTCGAGGCCGGAGAGCAGCGTCACCTTGCCGCGCAGGTCGGCGTCCCAGAGCTGGCGGGTGGAGCGCAGCTCCCGGCCGAGGGCGCGCCGGTTGTAGGCGATGCCGGTGATGCCGGACTGCCAGGGCACGCTGTGGAGCCGGCCGGGATCGAAGGCCGGGCGGCGCAGCTGGGGGTCGAGGTGGCCGGCGACGTTGGTCTGGGCGGCGCGGTCCATCTTCTGGACCCAGCCGAGGCGGACGAAGCGGGCGGCCATCCAGTCGCTGACGACGATGAGGTCGCGGTCGGTGGCCTGGCCGTTCATGAGGGCGGGGCCGACCTTGCCGAAGAACTCGTCGTTGTCGTTGATCTCCTCGGTGTAGCGGACGGAGATCCCGGTCCGCTTCCGGAAGGCGTCGAGGGTGGGCCGCCGCTGCGGATCGTCGTCGTCGGTGTCGATGTAGAGCGGCCAGTTGGCGAAGGTGACGCTCCGCTCGCGGCCGGACAGGTCGCGGCCGGCCCGCTCGCCCTCGGCGACATAGGCGGGCCGCACGCCGCAGGCGGCGAGGATGCCGCCCGCTCCGGCGGCGCCGAGGCCGCGGAGGAGGGAACGGCGCGGCAGGGGGTTCCTTGCTGTGGCTCTCACCCGCGAAGCCTCCCGTCCGGCTCCGGGCCCCCGCAATGGACGCTCCGTCGAGCGACGGGGCGGGGGGGGGGGGGGGGCGGGGGGGGGGGGGGGTGTGTGTGGGGGGGCGGCGGGGTGGGGTCGTGTGGGGGAGGGGCGGGGGGGAATGTAGGGTGTGTGGGGGTGTGTGT
>NZ_JBHYKM010000003.1:85729-118140 GCF_042741435.1 Streptomyces sp. NPDC058955
AAGCCCCCCTGCCGGCACCGGGCCCCCCCAATGGGCGGCGCGGCGTCGGACGGGGGGGCGCCCCCCAACCTTTTGCCATATGGGTGGGGGGCCCGCGCGGGGTCCTGGAGGGATCAGCCCAGGGAGGTCATCACGTGCTTGATGCGGGTGTAGTCCTCGAAGCCGTACGCGGAGAGGTCCTTGCCGTAGCCGGACTTCTTGAAGCCGCCGTGCGGCATCTCGGCGACCAGCGGGATGTGGGTGTTGATCCACACGCAGCCGAAGTCGAGCGAGCGGGACATGCGCATGGCGCGCTGGTGGTCCTTGGTCCAGACGGAGGAGGCCAGGGCGTACTCGACGCCGTTGGCGAACTCCAGGGCCTGGGCCTCGTCCGCGAAGGACTGGACGGTGATGACGGGGCCGAAGACCTCGTTCTGGACGATCTCGTCGTCCTGCTTCAGGCCGGAGACGACGGTCGGGGCGTAGAAGTAGCCCTTGTCGCCGACGCGGTGACCGCCGGCCTCGACCTTGGCGTGGGCCGGGAGGCGGTCGATGAAGCCGGCGACCTGCTTCAGCTGGTTGGCATTGTTCAGCGGGCCGTAGAGCACGTCCTCGTCGTCCGGCTGACCGGTCTTGGTCTCGGCGGCGGCCTTGGCGAGGGCGGCGACGAACTCGTCGTGGATGGACTCGTGGACGAGGACGCGGGTGGCGGCCGTACAGTCCTGGCCGGCGTTGAAGAAGCCGGCGACGGAGATGTCCTCGACGGCCTTGTCGATGTCGGTGTCCTCGAAGACCACGACGGGGGCCTTGCCGCCCAGCTCCAGGTGGACGCGCTTGACGTCCTTGGCCGCCGACTCGGCGACCTGCATGCCGGCGCGGACCGAGCCGGTGATGGAGGCCATCGCCGGGGTCGGGTGCTCGACCATGGCGCGGCCGGTCTCGCGGTCGCCGCAGATGACGTTGAAGACGCCCTTGGGGACGATCGAGCCGATGATCTCGGCCATCAGGACCGTGGAGGCGGGCGTGGTGTCCGAGGGCTTGAGGACGACCGTGTTGCCCGCGGCGAGGGCCGGGGCGAACTTCCACACGGCCATCATCATCGGGTAGTTCCACGGCGCGACCTGCGCGCAGACGCCGACGGGCTCGCGGCGGATGATGGAGGTCATGCCCTCCATGTACTCGCCGGCCGAGCGGCCCTCGAGCAGCCGAGCGGCACCCGCGAAGAAGCGGATCTGGTCCACCATCGGCGGGATCTCCTCGCTCGCGGTGAGCGCGACCGGCTTGCCGGTGTTCTCGACCTCGGCGGCGATGAGCTCCTCGGCGCGCTCCTCGAAGGCGTCGGCGATCTTGAGGAGCACCTTCTGGCGCTCGGACGGCGTGGTGTCGCGCCAGGCGGGGAAGGCGGCCGCGGCGGCCTCCATGGCGGCGTCGACGTCGGCCTGGCCGGAGAGCGGGGAGGTCGCGTACGCCTCGCCGGTGGCCGGGTTGATCACCTCGATGGTGCGGCCGTCCGCCGCGTCGCGGAACTCTCCGTCGATGTAGTTACGCAGCCGGCGCAGCTCGGTGGTCACTTGCCACCCCTCCTGTCACGTTCTGTCTTCGCACGACCTTGTGCGACGTCCCGATGGGTGAGACACCCCAGCCTACTTGTTCGGCCGACGCTTTCAACAGCCCCGAGGCCCCTCGACTTCGGATTCAGTGCCTTCGAGGGTCCTCGACAACGAATTACATCGCTTCGGGGTTGCGCGACTGCGCATCTCGGTGCACAGTGAAGTCGTGGCCAGTCGAAGCACAGACTCCAGAACCGGAACCGGTTCGTCCCCGACGATCGACGCCGTCTCCCTGGCGATCATCGAGCAGCTCCAGGAGGACGGCCGCCGTCCCTACGCCGCGATCGGCAAGGCCGTCGGCCTCTCCGAAGCGGCCGTGCGGCAGCGCGTCCAGAAGCTCCTCGACCAGGGCGTCATGCAGATCGTCGCCGTCACCGACCCGCTCACCGTGGGCCTCCGGCGACAGGCGATGGTCGGCATCCACGTCGAGGGTGACCTGGATCCGGTCGCGGAAGCGCTGACGGACATGCCCGAATGCGAGTACGTGGTGATGACCGCGGGCTCCTTCGACCTGATGGTGGAGATCGTCTGCGAGGACGACGACCACCTTCTGGAAGTGATCAACAAGCGGATCCGCACGCTCCCCGGCGTGCGCTCCACCGAGAGCTTCGTTTACCTGAAGCTCAAGAAGCAGACCTATATGTGGGGAACCCGATAACCGTGACCCAGTCCCGCAGCGACCTGTCAAAGTCCGCCTACGACCACCTGTGGATGCACTTCACCCGCATGTCGTCGTACGAGAACAGCCCCGTCCCCACCATCGTCCGTGGTGAGGGCACCTACATCTTCGACGACAAGGGCAAGCGCTACCTCGACGGTCTCGCGGGCCTCTTCGTGGTCAACGCCGGCCACGGCCGCCAGGAGCTGGCCGAGGTCGCGTACAAGCAGGCCCAGGAGCTCGCCTTCTTCCCGGTGTGGTCGTACGCCCACCCGAAGGCCGTCGAGCTCGCCGAGCGCCTCGCCGACTACGCCCCGGGCGACCTCAACAAGGTCTTCTTCACCACCGGTGGCGGCGAGGCCGTCGAGACCGCGTGGAAGCTCGCCAAGCAGTACTTCAAGCTGCAGGGCAAGCACACCAAGTACAAGGTCATCTCGCGTGCGGTCGCCTACCACGGCACCCCGCAGGGCGCCCTGTCCATCACCGGCCTGCCGGCCCTGAAGGCCCCCTTCGAGCCGCTGGTCCCCGGTGCGCACAAGGTGCCGAACACCAACATCTACCGCGCCCCGATCCACGGCGACGACCCCGAGGCCTTCGGCCGCTGGGCCGCCGACCAGATCGAGCAGCAGATCCTCTTCGAGGGCCCCGACACCGTCGCGGCCGTCTTCCTGGAGCCGGTGCAGAACGCCGGCGGCTGCTTCCCGCCGCCGCCCGGCTACTTCCAGCGCGTGCGCGAGATCTGCGACCAGTACGACGTGCTCCTCGTCTCCGACGAGACGATCTGCGCCTTCGGCCGCCTCGGCACGATGTTCGCCTGTGACAAGTTCGGCTACGTGCCCGACATGATCACCTGCGCCAAGGGCATGACCTCGGGCTACTCCCCGATCGGCGCCTGCATCATCTCGGACCGCATCGCGGAGCCGTTCTACAAGGGCGACAACACCTTCCTGCACGGCTACACCTTCGGTGGCCACCCGGTGTCCTCGGCGGTCGCGCTCGCCAACCTGGACATCTTCGACAAGGAAGGCCTCAACCAGCACGTCCTCGACCAGGAGGGCAACTTCTTCAACACCCTGAAGAAGCTGCACGACCTCCCGATCGTCGGCGACGTCCGCGGCAACGGCTTCTTCTACGGCATCGAGCTCGTCAAGGACAAGGCCACCAAGGAGTCCTTCAACGACGAGGAGGTGGAGCGCGTCCTGTACGGCTTCCTCTCCAAGGCGCTGTACGACGCCGGTCTGTACTGCCGCGCCGACGACCGTGGCGACCCGGTCATCCAGCTGGCCCCGCCGCTGATCGCGGACCAGGGCACCTTCGACGAGATCGAGGGCATCCTGCGCAACGTGCTCACCGAGGCGTGGACCAAGCTGTAGTCCCCCCGCGCCACGCCGCCCTCACGGCGTGACCCGCACGGCCCGGGCATGCCGCCATCCGAGTGGATGGCGGCGGCCCGGGCCGCGTGCTGTCCGTACAAACGGATCCGAATACTTACGGTGCCCAGTGACCGACAGGCCCGCTCGTCGTTCCCCCGGACGGGGGAACGCAAGAATCGGATCCGACATCGAGGTGTACGCGATGGCCCCACCGGACAACGACGTGCTCTGGGCGCGTTCCCTGCACTGCTCCCTGGGCGGCACGGAGGCCCTCAGCGGCGTCTCCGTCGGCGTCCGCGAGGGCGAGATCCTCGCCGTCACCGGCCCCCGCGGCAGCGGCAAGACCACCCTGCTGCGCTGCCTCTCCGGCGAACTCCCCGCCCAGAAGGGCGAGGTCTGGTTCAACAGCGCCCCCGTCCACACCCTCTCCCCGGCCGGCCGCGATCGGCTCCGCCGCGAACGCTTCGGCTGGATCGGCCCCGAACCCGGTCTCGTCCCCGAGCTCACCGCCTGGGAGAACACCGCCCTCCCGCTGCTGCTGCGCGGAGTCCCCCACAAGGCCGCGAAGACCGCCGCCGGCGAATGGCTGGACCGCCTCGACATCGGCGCCTGCGCCCGCACCCGCCCGCACGGCCTCACCCGCTCCCAGCGCCAGCGCACCGCCATCGCCCGGGCGCTCGCCGCCGGCCCCACCGTCCTCTTCGCCGACGAACCCACCGCCGCCCTGCACCGGGCCGACGGCGCGCAGGTGCTCCGCACCCTCACCGCCGCCGCCCGCTCGCACGGCATCACCGTGCTCCTCGCCACCCACGACGGCGAGGTCGCGGCGCTCGCCGACCGGGCGATCACCCTGCTCGACGGACGCCGGGCCGGCAGCGTGCCGCCCGCCTCGGGGGCGGAGGGCGTCGCCGCGTGCTCGCTCTCCGTCTAGTCCGCGGCTCCCACCCGCTGGTCCAGCTGCGGCGGCTGCTCGTCGCCGCGGCCGCCGCCGGCGCGGGCTTCCTGCTGCTGTGCACGCTCGGCTACGCCGTCGGCCACCCCGAGCACTCCTCCGCCTCCGTGCTGCGGCTGCTCTGGTGCGCGCTGCCGGTCGCCGCCACCGTCCAGTTCGCCGTCGCCGTCGCCCGGACCGACCCGGCCACCCGGCCGCGCCCCGGGCTCTCCTCGATCGGCCTCGGCCCGGCCCGGCTCACCGCCATCGCCGCCACCTCGACCGCCGTCGCCTGCACCCTCGGATCCATGGTGGCGCTCCTGGTCTATCTGCACCTGCGCGGCGACATCACCGGCCTGCCCTTCGACGGGGCGGCCGCCGGGCTGCTCGCCGCCGGGCAGCCGATGCCGCTGGCGGCCGCCCTCACCCTCCTGGCGATCGTGCCGGTCGCCGGCGCCACCGCCGCCGGGCTGGCGCTCCGCCCCCGCACCGGCACCCCCGCCCCCGAGGGCGCCGCCCGGCCGGTGCCCGGCGGCCTCCCGTGGGGCGTGGCGCTGGTCGCCGTCGGCCTCGCCGTGGAGACGTACGCGGGGCGTGGCGGCGGCGCGGGCGTCGCCCTGCCCGGCCGCTTCGACGGCTCCCCCGCCGGTGTCCTGGCCGGCTGGATCCTCACCGCCGCCGGGCTCGCGCTCGCCGGTCCCGGCCTCACCCACCTGTGCGGCCGGCTGCTCCAGACTGCCCGGCCCGGAGCCGTGCGCCTCCTCGCCGGCCGGGTCCTCATGGACGAGGCCGGCCGCATCGGCCGCCCCCTGGGCGTGGTCTGCGCGGTGCTCTCCGGCACCCTCGCCGCCGCCACCGTGTACGGCTCCGGGGACGGCGGCACCGCCTTCGGACCGCTCACCGGGCTCGGCGCCGGCGTCGTCCTGGCCTGCACCACGGCGACCCTGCTCACCGCCGCCCTGGAGTCCCGCCAGTGTCGGGCCCACACCGCCGAGGCGCTGGCCCGGCTCGGCGCCCCGCCCACCGTGCTCCGCACCGCCGCGCTGCTGCGGGCCGGGGCGCTGCTCGCCGTCTTCCTCCCCCTCACCTGGCTGATCGGCGAACTCGCGGCCCTGCCGCTGACCGCCTGACCGGCCCGCACCCCGAAGGGGCGGGTCGCCGCGGGCCGCCCGCGGTGGCCCCTGGCGACGCCCCCGCCTCCACCCTCACGGCGGCCACCGGCGGGGAGGTCCTAAGCGTCCCCGTCCAGCACCACGACGTCCTCGGCGCGGAAGGCCACCGCCACCTCCGCGCCCTCCCCGGGCACCTCCCGCAGCGGGAACTCCGCCTCCAGCGGCGGCCCGTCGGCCGGCCGCAGCACGACCGTCACGTGATGGCCGCGGAAGGTGCGGGACTCGACCCGGCAGGCCAGGCCCTCGCCCGTGACGCGGACGCCCGCCGGGCGGACCAGCAGCCGCCGCTCCCCCTGCGGCGCGCCGGCCGGGACCGGGATCCGGCCCCACACGGTCTCCGCCACCGTCCCGGACACGGTCGCCGGAACGACGTTCTCGAAGCCGAGGAAGCGGGCCACGAACTCCGAACCCGGCCGCTGCCACACCTCCACGGGCGTCCCGGACCGCACGATCCGTCCGTCCCGCATGACCACCACCCGGTCCGCCAGCGCGAACGCCTCCCCCTGGTCATGGGTGACCGCGAGGACCGTCGTCCCGAGCCGTCCGAACAGCGACCGCAGCTCCACCACGAGCCGCTCCCGCAGCCCCCGGTCCAGCTGCCCCAGCGGCTCGTCCAGCATCAGCAGCCGCGGCCGGGGGGCCAGCGCCCGGGCGAGCGCGACCCGCTGCTGCTCGCCGCCGGACAGCGCGGCCACCGACCGGCGCCCGGCCCCCGGCAGCCCGACCAGGTCCAGCAGCTCCTCGACGCGGGCGGCCCGCTCCTCCTTCGGCACGCCGTGCATCCGCGGCCCGAAGGCCACGTTCCCGGCGACGTCCCGCTGCGGGAAGAGCTGGTGGTCCTGGAACATCAGCCCCACCCCGCGCCGGTGCACCGGCACCCCGGCCTGGTCGGCGCCCGCGAGCAGCACCCGGCCCTCGTCCAGCTCCTGGAGCCCGGCGACCGCCCGCAGCAGCGTCGACTTCCCGGAGCCGCTCGGCCCGAGCACGCACACGATCTCGTGCTCGGCGACCGCCAGGTCCACCGCGTCGAGGACCGCCCGCGCCCCGAACCGTACGGTCGCTCCCTCAAGGGTCAGCATCAGAACTCCCCGGTGGTCCGGTCGGTGCGCAGCCGTTCCAGCAGCAGCAGGGAGACCGCGCACACCACCATCAGAATCGTCGACAGGGCCATCGCCTGCCCGTAGTTGAGTTCGCCCGGCCGGCCGAGCAGCCGCGCCACCGCGACCGGCAGCGTCGGGCTGTCGGGCCGGGCGATGAAGACGGTCGCGCCGAACTCGCCGAGCGACACCGCGAAGGCGAAGCCGGCCGCGATCAGCAGCGCCCGCCGCACCAGCGGGAAGTCGACCTCGCGCCAGGCCCGCCACGGCGACGCGCCGAGCACCGCCGCCGCCTCCCGCAGCCGCTGGTCCACCGCCCGCAGCACCGGCAGCATCGTCCGCACCACGAACGGCACCCCGACCAGCGCCTGCGCGAGCGGGACGAGGATCCAGCTGGCCCGCAGGTCGAACGGCGGCTCGTCCAGGGTGATGAGGAACCCGAAGCCGACGGTCACCGCCGACACCCCGAGCGGCAGCATCAGCAGCGCGTCGAAGCCCCGCACCAGCCGGCCGGCACGCCTGGTGAGCGCCGCCGCCGCGAGCCCGCCGATCACCACCGCGATCGCGGTGGCGGCGACCGCGTACCGCAGCGAGCTCCCCACCGCCTCCAGCGGCGGCACCAGGAACGTCCCGGCCTCGTCGAGCGAGCCGAGCGCCCGGTAGTAGCGCAGCCCGTACCCCTCCGGGGTGGCGAAGGAGCGCTCCACCAGGACCCCGAGCGGCAGCAGGATCAGCAGCGCCACCGAGGCAAGCACCCCGCCGAGCAGCGCCCACTGCCCGAATCCGCGCGGCCGGCGGGCGGTCTGCTCCGGGGAGACCAGCCGCAGCGCCGTCTCCCGCCGCCGCACCGTGCGCGCGTGCACGGCGAGGATCGCGCCCACCGCCACGAACTGCACGAGCGTCAGCACGGCCGCCGTCCGCAGATCGAGCAGCCGGGCCGTCTGCCGGTAGATCTCCGCCTCCAGCGTCGTGTACGCGTCCCCGCCGAGGATCTGCACGACGCCGAAGGAGGTGAAGGTGAAGAGGAAGACCATCAGCGCCGCCGCCGACACCGCCGGCACCAGCGCGGGCAGCGTCACCGACCGCCACGCCGTCCACCGGGAGGCGCCGAGCACCCGGGCCGCCTCCTCCTGGCGCGGGTCGAGCTGCGCCCACAGCCCGCCCACGGTCCGGACGACGACCGCGTAGTTGAAGAAGACGTGCGCGAGGAGGATCGCCCACACCGTGGTGTCGAGCCGCAGCCCCCACAGCTCGTCGGTGAACCCGCCGCGCCCCACCAGGGCCAGGAAGGCGGTGCCGACGAGCACCGTGGGCAGCACGAACGGCACGGTGACGACCGCCCGCAGCACGCCCTTGCCGGGGAAGGCGAAGCGGGCGAAGACGTACGCCCCCGGCAGCGCCACGAGCAGCGTCAGACCGGTGGAGGCGGCGGCCTGCCACACGGTGAAGCCGAGCACGTCGAGGATGTCGGACCGGCCCAGCGTCGTCCCGATCGCGCCGAGGTCCCAGGCGCCGTCCGGCCGCAGCCCGCGCTCGACGATCGAGACGACGGGCCACGCGAAGAAGACCGCGAAGAACGCGACGGGCAGGGCCATCAGGCCCAGCCGCGCCGCGCTCCCCCTGCGGTCCCGCCTCACTTGAGGAGCGACGACCACTGCTGGATCCACGCCTCGCGCTTCTCGGCGATCTTCTCCGGCGCCATGGTCTCGGGCTTCTCGATCACCACGCCGTGCTTCGTGAACAGCTCCGGCAGGGCGGCGTCCTTCGCCACCGGGTTCACGAACATCTGGAGCGGCATGTCGTCCTGGAACTTCTTCGAGATCAGGAAGTCGATCAGCGCCTTGCCGCCCTCGGGGTTCTTCGCCCCGTTCAGCAGCCCCGCGAACTCGGTCTGCCGGAAGCAGGTGCCGGTGGACACCCCGGTGGGGGCCTCCTTCGGCTGCGGCTCCGCGTAGAGCACCTCGACCGGCGGGCTGGAGGCGTAGGAGACGACCAGCGGGCGGTCGCCCTTGGCCTCCTTGCCGCCGGCCGAGCCGGAGAACTCCTGGTTGTAGGCGAGCTCCCAGCTGTCGACGGTCTTCACGCCGTTGGCCTTCAGCTTCGACCAGTAGTCCTGCCAGCCCTCGTCGCCGTACTGCGCGATCGTGCCGAGGAGGAAGCCGAGGCCCGGGGAGGACCGCTCCGGGTTCTCCACCACGAGCAGGTCCTTGTACGCCGGCTTCGCCAGGTCGTCGAAGGTCTGCGGCGGCGCCAGCTTCTTGTCCGCGAAGTACTTCTTGTCGTAGTTGACGCAGATGTCGCCGGTGTCGATCGGCGTGACCCGCTCGTCGAGCTTGAGGGTGTCCGGGATCCGGTCGGCGCCCTTCGCCTCGTACGCCACGAAGATGCCGTTGTCGACGGCGCGGGAGAGCAGGGTGTTGTCGACGCCGAAGAAGACGTCGCCCTGCGGGGAGCCCTTGGTCAGGATCTCCTTGTTGACGGCCTCGCCCGCGTCGCCGGCCTTCAGCACCTTCACGGTGAAGCCGGTCCGCTTCGTGAACTCCGCCAGCACCTCCTTGGAGGCGTTGAAGGAGTCGTGGCTGACGAGGGTCACGGTCTTCGGCGCCGGCGTCCCGGACTTGCCGGCGGCCTCGCGGGCGTCCTCGGTGGAGCAGGCGGCGAGGCCCGTGACGCCGAGCGCCGCGGCCAGCGCGACGGCGGCGGCCTTCTTGGTGTGCATGGTGGTTCTTCCTCCTGGGTGGGACCAGGAAGAGACGCGGCCCTGCCCGCGGCCGGGGACCGGACGCGGGCAGGGCGCAACAGCTCGAGTTACGACCGAACTTCCTACCCGGAATGACCCGGGCGAGGTTCAGAGGGTCTGCGGTCTACGGTTACCGCACTCTCAGCGCTGTGGCGCTCCCCTGTCGGAATATGCAGATGTGTTCGAGCACAGAGTACAAGGTCAGCGTTCGGCGGCGGCCAGCTGTCCACAGGCGCCGTCGATCTCCTGGCCGCGGGTGTCGCGGACGGTCACCGGCACGCCGTGGCGGGCGATGGCCTCGACGAACGCCTTCTCGTCCTCCGGGCGGGACGCGGTCCACTTCGACCCCGGCGTCGGGTTCAGCGGGATCAGGTTGACGTGCACCCGCTTGCCCTTGAGCAGCTTGCCGAGCAGGTCGCCCCGCCAGGCCTGGTCGTTGATGTCCCGGATGAGGGCGTACTCGATGGAGATCCGGCGCCCGGACTTCTCGGCGTACTCCCAGGCCGCGTCCAGCACCTCCCGGACCTTCCAGCGGGTGTTCACCGGCACCAGGGTGTCCCGCAGCTCGTCGTCCGGCGCGTGCAGCGAGACCGCGAGCCGGCACTTGAAGCCCTCGTCGGCGAAGCGCAGCATCGCCGGCACCAGGCCGACCGTGGACACGGTGATGCCGCGCTGCGAGAGCCCCAGGCCGTCCGGCTCCGGGTCGGTCAGCCGGCGGATGGCGCCGACGACCCGCTTGTAGTTGGCGAGCGGCTCGCCCATGCCCATGAAGACGATGTTCGACAGCCGCGCCGGGCCGCCGGGCACCTCGCCGTCGCGCAGCGCGCGCATGCCGTCGACGATCTGGTGCACGATCTCGGCGGTCGACAGGTTCCGGTCGAGACCGGCCTGCCCGGTCGCGCAGAACGGGCAGTTCATGCCGCAGCCGGCCTGCGAGGAGATGCACATGGTCACCCGGTCCGGGTAGCGCATGAGCACCGACTCGACGAGCGTGCCGTCGTGCAGCCGCCAGAGCGTCTTGCGGGTGGTGTCGTCGTCGCACGAGATGTGCCGCACCACCGACATCAGGTCGGGCAGCAGCTCCCCGGCGAGCTTCTCCCGCGCGGCGGCCGGGATGTCGGTCCACGCGGCGGGGTCGTGCGCGTACCGCGAGAAGTAGTGCGTCGACAGCTGCTTGGCGCGGAAGGGCTTCTCGCCGATCGCGGCGACGGCCTCCTTGCGCTCGGCGGGCGTCAGGTCGGCGAGGTGCCGCGGCGGCTTCTTGGCTCCGCGCGGGGCGACGAAAGTGAGTTCTCCGGGCAGCGGACGAGCCACGACGGCGTCTCTCCTCAAACAGGCACGAGGTCGGACGTCCCGCGACGGCGGGGAGCACGGCACTGCTGCCGGAGCGACCTCACTGGACCGTCCCCGCGGCGGCGAGGACGACGAAAGGGCCCGGGACGCGGTCCCGAGCCCTTCCAGAGTACCCGCTGTCCGTCAACCCGTTCCGACGAAGAGCGCGAGCAGCAGCCACACCACCGGCGCCGTCGGCAGGAGCGAGTCCAGGCGGTCCATGATGCCGCCGTGCGGCTCCGCCGCGTGGCACCGTGACCGGGGAGCGGATCCCGCCGTACGGGACCCACCACCCCACCGCTCAGCCCGTTCCCACGAACAACGCCAGCAGCAGCCACACCACCGGCGCCGTCGGCAGCAGCGAGTCCAGGCGGTCCATGATGCCGCCGTGACCGGGGAGGAGCGTGCCCATGTCCTTGATGCCGAGGTCCCGCTTGATCATCGACTCGCCGAGGTCGCCGAGCGTCGCGCTCGCCGCCACCGCCAGGCCGAGGACCAGGCCCTGCCACCAGGTGCCGTCGTCGATCAGGAACTGCATGCACAGCGCGCCGGCCGCCATCGCGAAGGCCACCGCGCCGAACAGTCCCTCGCGGGTCTTGCCGGGGCTGATCCGCGGCGCCAGCTTGTGCTTCCCGAAGCGCCAGCCGACCGCGTACGCCCCGGTGTCGCTGACCACCGTGAGCAGCAGGAAGGTCAGCACCCGCCACGGCCCGTCGTCGGCGGTGAGCAGCAGCGCCACGAAGGTCGCCAGGAACGGCACGTAGAACGCGGCGAAGACCCCCGCCGTGACGTCCTTCAGATACCCCTCGGGGGGTTCCGTCATCCGCCAGACGAGCACCGCGAGCGCCGTCAGGGCCATCGCGACCCAGGCGCCCTCGGGGCCCCGCACGTACCCGGCGACGACCATGGCGGCGCCACCGACCGCGAGCGGCACCAGCGGCGCCTTGATCGCCTTGCGCTCCTGGAGCCGGGAGGTCAGCTCCCACAGACCGACGACCACGGCGACCGCTATCACGCCGACGAACGCCGGCTTCCAGATGAACAGCGACGCGATGATCACGGCCCCGAGACCGACGCCGACCCCTATGGCCGCGCCCAGGTCCCGGCCCGCGCTCTTCTTCTGCCGCGGCTCGGGGGCCGCGGCGGGCGGAGGCGGCGGGACGGGGCTGGGCATGGGCTCCTGCGGGTGCTCGTGCGGGGTCTCGTCACGGAACAGGGGACCGCTCGGGTGAGCGGCCCCCCGTCCGTGTCCGTCCTGGAATCCGCCGGCGGGTACGTCGGGCACGATGGGCATGGGGCGAGTCTGCGCCGCCTGGTGCCGATCGTGGGCGGGACCCGCCGGGGCAGGCCCCTGGTCGGGTCCGCCGAGACCTGAACCGGCCGCCGGCGCCCCCCAGGATGAGTCGTTCATCAGACCTCGAGGAGCTCGGCTTCCTTGTGCTTCAGCAGCTCGTCCACCTGCGCGACGTACTTCGCGGTGGTGTCGTCGAGCTCCTTCTCCGCGCGGCGGCCCTCGTCCTCGCCGACCTCGCCGTCCTTGACGAGCTTGTCGATGGTCTCCTTGGCCTTGCGGCGGACCGAGCGGATCGAGATCTTGGAGTCCTCGGCCTTGCCCTTGGCGACCTTGATGTAGTCGCGGCGGCGCTCCTCGGTGAGCTCGGGGAACGTCACCCGGATGATGTTGCCGTCGTTGCTCGGGTTGACGCCGAGGTCCGAGTCGCGGATGGCCTGCTCGATGTTGCGCAGCGCGCTCTTGTCGAACGGGGTCACCACGGCCATGCGCGGCTCCGGCACCGAGAACGAGGCCAGCTGGTTGATGGGCGTGAGGGCGCCGTAGTAGTCGGCCACGATCTTGTTGAACATCGCCGGGTGCGCACGGCCGGTGCGGATCGCGGCGAAGTCCTCCTTGGCGACCACGACGGCCTTCTCCATCTTCTCCTCGGCCTCGAGGAGGGTCTCTTCGATCACCACTTGCTCCTGCGTGTCGTCGCGTTGTGTCCTGCACGGTGTACGACCGGCAGGGCTGTCGTCCAGCCCCGTGCGGGGCGGTTCCCGGTTGCGGTCGGGCTTCAGGCCCGGGTGCCCTGGTCGCTCACGAGTGTGCCGATCTTCTCACCCGTCACGGCGCGCGCGATATTGCCCTCGGCGAGCAGTTCGAAGACGAGGATCGGGAGCTTGTTGTCGCGGCACAGCGTGATGGCGGTGGCATCGGCGACCTTGAGGTCGCGGGTGATGACCTCGCTGTACTCCAGGGCGTCGAACTTGACCGCGGCGGGGTTGGTCCTCGGGTCGGAGTCGTAGACGCCGTCCACGCCGTTCTTGCCCATGAGGAGGGCCTCGGCGTCGATCTCCAGGGCCCGCTGGGCGGCGGTCGTGTCGGTGGAGAAGTACGGCATGCCCATGCCGGCGCCGAAGATGACCACTCGGCCCTTCTCCAGGTGGCGCACGGCGCGCAGCGGGATGTACGGCTCGGCGACCTGGCCCATGGTGATGGCCGTCTGGACGCGCGAGTCGATGCCCTCCTTCTCCAGGAAGTCCTGGAGGGCGAGGCAGTTCATCACGGTGCCGAGCATGCCCATGTAGTCGGAGCGGGCCCGGTCCATGCCGCGCTGCTGGAGCTCGGCGCCGCGGAAGAAGTTGCCGCCACCGATCACGATCGCGATCTGGGCGCCGTCCCGGACGACGGCCGCGATCTCGCGCGCGATGGCGTGCACGACGTCGGGGTCGACACCGAGACCGGTACCGCCGGAGAAGGCTTCCCCGGACAGCTTCAGCATGTAGCGGCCGAGCTTCTTGCCGCTCTTGTCGTCGTCGCCCTGTACGGCGCCCTGATTCATGGAGATCTCCTCGTGCACATACGAAGAAGGCCATTGCCCTGGGTCCTCGTGGGTTTCCCGTACGGCAATGGCCTCCTCGTCACATCTGCGGTCGTCCCGCGCGGGGCGGGACGACTGTCTCAGACCCTACCCGGGTCCGGTGTCCGTCGCGTGGGCGCGAAGGACTCAGATGCCGACCTTGATGCGGGTGAAGCGCTTCAGGGTGACACCGGCCTCGTCCAGGATCTGCTGGACGGACTTCTTGTTGTCCAGCGCGTACGGCTGGCCGAGCAGCGTGGCGTCCTTGAAGAAGCCGTTGACGCGACCCTCGACGATCTTGGCGATCGCGGCCTCGGGCTTGCCCTCGGCGCGGGTGGTCTCCTCGGCGATGCGACGCTCGGACTCGACGACCTCGGCCGGGACGTCCTCACGGGTGAGGTACTTCGGCGCGAAGGCGGCGATGTGCTGCGCGACACCCTTGGCGACCTCGGCGTTCTCCTTGTCGAACTCGACGAGGACACCGATCTGCGGCGGGAGGTCGGGCATGGTGCGGTGCATGTACGCGGAGACGTAGCCGTCGGCGTACGCGGCGAAGCGGTCGAGGACGATCTTCTCGCCGAGGTTGGCGTTGGCCTCGTCCACGAAGGCCTGCACGGTCTTGCCGGCCTCGATCTCGGAGGCGAGCAGGGCCTCGATGTCGGCCGGCTTGGTGGCGGCGACGTGGGCGGCGAGGGCGTCGGCGACGGCGAGGAACTTGTCACCCTTGGCGACGAAGTCCGTCTCGCACTTCAGCTCGACGAGGACGCCGGAGGTGTTGTCGTCGGCGATGAGGGAGACCACGGCGCCGTTCTCGGCGGAGCGGCCCTCGCGCTTGGCGACACCCTTCTGGCCCTTGATGCGCAGGGCCTCGACGGCCTTGTCGACGTCGCCGTCGGCCTCTTCGAGGGCCTTCTTGCAGTCCATCATGCCGGCGCCGGTGAGCTCACGGAGCTTCTTGACGTCAGCGGCGGTGTAGTTCGCCATGAGTCTGTTTCTCTCTCGAAGTCAGAAAGATCTACGAAGATCTACGGCGGGACGGCGGGGGCTTCATGGGCCCCCGCCGTCACCTCCGTGGTGTTCCGGAGTGCGGAAGGGGTCAGGCCTGCTCGGCCGGAGCCTCGGCCTCGGCCTCGGCGGCCTTCTCGGTCTCGGCGGAGGACTGGACCTCGGCGGCCTCGTCCTTCTTCTCGCCCTCGAGCAGGTCGCGCTCCCACTCGGCGAGCGGCTCGCCGGCGGCCTTCTCGCCCGGCTTCGAGTCGCCGGTCGCGGCGCCGGAGCGGGCGATGAGGCCCTCGGCGACGGCGTCGGCGATCACGCGGGTGAGCAGGGTGACGGAGCGGATCGCGTCGTCGTTGCCCGGGATCTTGTAGTCGACCTCGTCGGGGTCGCAGTTGGTGTCGAGGATCGCGACGACCGGGATGTTGAGCTTGCGAGCCTCGCCGACGGCGATGTGCTCCTTCTTGGTGTCGACGATCCAGACGGCGCTCGGCACCTTCTGCATCTCGCGGATACCACCGAGGGTCTTCTCCAGCTTGGCCTTCTCGCGCGAGAGGACCAGGAGCTCCTTCTTGGTGAGACCCGAGGCCGCGACGTCCTCGAAGTCGATCTGCTCGAGCTCCTTGAGGCGCTGCAGACGCTTGTAGACGGTCGAGAAGTTGGTGAGCATGCCACCGAGCCAACGCTGGTTGACGTACGGCATGCCGACGCGCGTCGCCTGCTCGGCGATGGCCTCCTGGGCCTGCTTCTTCGTACCGACGAACATGACGGAGCCACCGTGGGCGACCGTCTCCTTGACGAACTCGTAGGCGCGGTCGATGTACGACAGCGACTGGAGCAGGTCGATGATGTAGATGCCGTTGCGCTCGGTGAAGATGTAGCGCGTCATCTTCGGGTTCCAGCGACGGGTCTGGTGACCGAAGTGGACGCCGCTCTCCAGCAGCTCCCGCATCGTGACGACGGCCATGGCCGTATCTCCTTGGGTTTCTCGGTTGTGTTCCTGACGCCCCGGCGCGCCGTGCCACGAAGGACCGAAAGGCGCTGCCACCACGCTCTGGGAGTCGAGTGGCGGGGCGTGCGAAGTCGACCCGGTGACCCGGGTCGCCATAGGAAGTGTACGGGACCCCGGGAGCGCCGGGTGACGGTGCTGTCCACAGGCCGCCGTCCGTCCACAGAATTCGGCGCAGCCCGCCGGGCGTCGCGCCGCCCGGGGAGGCTCTCCCCATGCAGCTCACGACCGTCTTCCTCGTCCTCGCCCTGCTCTGGCCGGTGGGACCGCCGGCGCCCGAGATCCTGCGCGGCTGGCGACCGCCGCCGGGGCCGTACGCGCCCGGTCACCGCGGTGTCGACCTCGCCGCGCCGCCGGGGACGCCCGTCGTGGCCCCGGCCGCGGGGACGGTCACCTTCGCCGGTCCGGTGGGCGGCCGCGGGGTCGTCACGCTCACCCTCACGGGGACGGGGACTCCCCCGCTGCGGACCACCTTCTCCCCGGTGACCCCGCTGGCCGAGCGGGGCGCCCGGGTCGCCGCGGGGACCCCGATCGCCGAGGTCGCCGCCGGCGGGCACTGCGCCGCGTCCTGCCTCCACTGGGGGCTGCTGCGCGGCCGGGTCTATCTGGACCCGCTCCTGCTGACGGCCCGGCCCCGGTCCCGTCTGCTGCCGCCGGTCAGGGGCGCGGGCCGGTGACGCCGTGGAGGGCCATCGCGACGGCGGCCTCGGCGATGCGGTCGGGGTCCTCGGCGGCACCGAGCTCGATGCGCCGGACGGCGGCGTCGACGACGCCCTGGAGGAGCATGGCGCCCAGCCGGGGCTCGGTCATGCCGAGGTCGGCGAGGGCGTCGACGACCATGGCGACGAGGCCGCCGTGGGCGGCGCGGATCTTCTCGCGGGCGCCGTCGTCGAGCTCACCGGCGGAGATGGCGACGACGGCGCGGTGGCGGCGGTCGCCGACGAGCTCCAGCTGCTTGCGGACGTAGGCGGCGACCTTGGCCTCGGGGGTGTCGGCGGCGGCCATGGCGAACTCGACCTCGGCGGCCCAGACGGGGAAGTCGACCGCGCACAGTTCCTCGACGACGGCGGCGCGGGAGCGGAAGTACTCGTAGACCGACGAGCGCGCGAGTCCGGTGCGCTCGGCGAGCGCGGGGAAGGTCAGCGCCTCCGTCCCGCCCTCGGACAGCAGGGATCGCGCGGCGTCCAGCAGGGCGCCGCGTTGCATGGTCCGGTGCTCGGCCACGGAGGCCGCTCGAATCCTGGGCACGGCTCCACTGTACGACCGGTGGGGCGGGGTCAGCGCCCGACGTCGGCGAGCTTGGCGCGAAGCTGCAGGACGGACTTGGTGTGGATCTGGCTGACCCGGCTCTCGGTGACGCCGAGGACGTGGCCGATCTCGGCGAGCGTCAGGCCCTCGTAGTAGTAGAGCGTGACGACGGTCTTCTCCCGCTCGGGGAGGGTGTTGATGGCGCGGGCGAGCAGCCGGCGCAGCTCGCGGTCCTCGGCGACCTCGACGGGGTTGTCGGCGGCCGTGTCCTCCAGGGTGTCCATCAGGGAGAGCCGGTCGCCCTCGCCGCCGACGTGCAGCAGCTCTTCGAGCGCGACGACGTTGGCCAGCGACAACTGGCTGAAGACGGCGTGGAGTTCCTCCAGCGGGATGCCGAGCTCGGCGGCGACCTCGCTCTCGCTGGGGGTGCGGCGGAGCTGGGCCTCCAGGGTGGCGTAGGCGCGCTCGACGTTGCGGGCCTTCTGGCGCACGGAGCGGGGGATCCAGTCGAGGGCGCGGAGTTCGTCGATCATCGCGCCGCGGATGCGGGTGATGGCGTAGGTCTCGAACTTGATGGCGCGCTCGACGTCGAACTTCTCGATGGCGTCGATGAGGCCGAACACCCCGGAGGAGACGAAGTCCGCCTGTTCGACGTTGGACGGCAGGCCGACGCTGACGCGTCCGGCGACGTATTTGACGAGGGGCGAGTAGTGCAGGATCAGCTGCTCCCGCAGCCGCTCGTCACCGGTGGCCTTGTACGAGCGCCACAGCTCTTCGAGGGAGGTCGGCGCGGCCGGCCGCACGGTGCCCCGGGCTGCTGGGGGCACCGCAGCGCGGTCAGACCCGGAGGTGTGCTGGGGCATGCGTTGCCTTGAGCCGTTCTGCTGTCGGGTGCGTCGGTCTGGGTGTCCTGTGGGGAATCCTGGTGAGCGTAGCGTGAGTGCGGTGTCGCGGTGAGCGAACGGGAGCGGATCGCGCCGGTCCGGGTGGACGTGGTCGGCCACATCTTCGAACCGGGGCCGTGGCGCGTGTCGGCCCCGGGGGTGCGACCGGGATGACTCGGTTCCTCATCGGCTTCACCATTTCACCCGAATGCGCCAGGTCAAGGACCGCCTCGCCGCGCGTTCGACACCGGCTTGCCGCTGTTCGTCAACCTCCATCCGTCGCCGTCCCGCTCCGCGTGACCGAGCGCGAGGAGTTCGTACAGCCGGGCGAGGGCGTCGTCGGGGGTGGTGCCGGCCCGGCGCGCGATCTCGGTGGCGGGTGCGGGCGGGTGGGCGGGGAGGGCTTCGAGGACCTGGGCGGCGGCGGGGTGGAGCAGGTCGCGGGGCAGGACCGGGCCGCGCCGGGCGGGGGCGAGGTCGCCGATGGCGCCGACCAGTTCGACGATCTCGTCGGCGTCGGTGACGAGGGTGGCGCCGTCGCGGAGGAGTTCGTGGACGCCGGCGGAGAGGGCGCTGGTGACCGGGCCGGGGACGCCCATGGTGTGGCGGCCGAGGCGGGTGGCGGCGCGGGCGGTGACGAGGGATCCGCTGCGGTGCTGGGCCTCGACGACGACGGTGCCGCGGGTGAGGGCGGCGATGACGCGGTTGCGGAGGATGAAGCGGCTGGGGGTGGGGTGGCTGCCGGGTGGGAGTTCGCCGATGAGGATGCCCTGGTGGGCGATGCGGTCGAGGAGCCCGCTGTGGCCGCGCGGGTAGGGGGTGTCGACGCCGCTGGCGAGGACGGCCGCGGTGGCTCCGCCGGCGGCGAGGGCGCCCCGGTGGGCGGCGCCGTCGATGCCGTAGGCGGCGCCGGAGACGACGACCCAGCCGTGCCGGCTGAGGCCGGCGGCGAGGTCGGCGGCGGTGTGGGCGCCGTACGGGGTGCAGGCGCGGGCGCCGACGAGGGCGACGGAGCGCAGGGCCCAGGTGCGCAGGGAGGCGGGGCCGCGGGTCCAGAGGCCGAGGGGGCGGGCGTCGCCGAGGTCGTCGAGCTGGCTGGGCCAGTCGGGGTCGCCGGGGACGAGGAAGCGGCCGCCGAGCCGGGCGATGTGGTCGAGGTCGGCTTCGGGTGCGGTGGTGCGGGCGCGGTGGCGCCAGCCGGCGAGGCGGCGCGGCGCGGTGCCGGGGAGCGGGGCTTCGCGGGGGTCGCGCAGGAGGGTGAGGAGGCCGGTGGCTCCGTGGCCGCGGAGGGCGCGGCCGGCCTGTTCGTCGCCGGGTTCGACGATGCGGGTGAGGGCGGCGCGGGCGAGGCGCTCCGCGTCCCCGGGGTCGTGGGTCATGGCCGGTCTCCGGTGGTGAGGGGGACGCCTCGGGTGATGCCGGTGCGGAGTTCGAGGGCGTGGGCGATGTCGTCGTGGCCGGGGCGGTCGTGTCCGGCGAGGTCGGCGACGGTCCAGGCGACGCGGAGGACGCGGTCGAGGCCGCGGGCGGTGAGGAGTCCTCGCTCGATGTCGCGTTCGGCGTGGGCGAGGGCGCCGGGGGCGGCGAGGTAGCGGGTGCGGAGTTCGTGGCCGGGGATCTCGCTGTTGAGGGTCCAGGGGGTGCCGGTGAGGCGGGCGGTGGCGCGGGCCCGGGCCTCGCGGACGCGGTCGGCGACGGCGGTGGTGGGTTCGCCCCGGCCGCCCTGGCCGAGGAGGTCGCCGCGGGTGACGGGTTCGGCCTCGACGCGGAGGTCGACGCGGTCGAGGAGGGGGCCGGAGAGGCGGGCCTGGTAGCGGCGGATGACGGAGGGCGGGCATTCGCAGCCGGCGCCGTGGAGGGTGTGGCGGCCGCAGGGGCAGGGGTTGGCGGCGAGGGCGAGGAGGAAGCGGGCGGGGAGGCGGACGACTCCGGCGGTGCGGGCGATGACGACGTGCCCGGATTCGAGGGGCTGACGGAGGGCGTCGAGGGATTTCGTGGAGAATTCGGGCGCTTCGTCCAGGAAGAGCACGCCGCGGTGGGCGAGGGAGACGGCGCCGGGCCGGGGGATGCCGTTCCCGCCGCCGACGAGGGACTGCATGGTGGCGGAGTGGTGGGGCGCGCAGTAGGGGGCGCGGCGGACGAGGGGTTCGCCGGGCGGGAGGATGCCGGCGACGGAGTGGACGGCGGTGACTTCGAGGGATTCCTGCCGGGTCAGCGGCGGGAGGATGCCGGGGAGCCGTTCGGCGAGCATGGTCTTCCCGGCGCCGGGTGGCCCGGTGAGGAGGAGGTGGTGGCCGCCGGCGGCGGCGATCTCCAGGGCGCGGCGGGCGGTGTGCTGGCCTGCGACGTCGGCGAGGTCGGGGCCTTCGCCGGGGTCGGGGGCGAGGCCGGTGCCGATGCCGGCGCCGGGGACGAGGAGGCCGGCGAGCATGGCGTCGGGGCGGCCCTGCTCGGCGGGGTCCTCGTCGGGGACGGGTTCGTCGCTCAGGACGGCGATGAGCTGGCGGAGGGTGCGGACGCCGAGGACGGAGACGCCGGGGACGAGGGCCGCCTCTCCGGCGGTCTGTTCGGGGACGACGACCTGGTGGTAGCCGGCGTCGGCGGCGGCGAGGACGGCCGGGAGGATGCCGCGGACGGGCCGGACGCGGCCGTCGAGGCCGAGTTCGCCGATGAGGACGAGGTCGGCGATGGAGCGCGGGTCGATCCGCTCGGCCGCGCCGAGTACGGCGACGGCGACGGCGAGGTCGAATCCGGATCCGGCCTTGGGCACGGACGCGGGGCTGAGGCCGACGGTGAGCTTCTTCTGGGGCCATTCGGCGCCGGAGTTGACGACGGAGGCGCGGACGCGGTCGCGGCTCTCGCTGAGGCTCTTGTCGGGGAGGCCGACGAGGGTGAAGGCGGCGACGCCCGGTTCGAGGTCGGCCTGGACCTCGACGACGACGCCTTCGACGCCGACGAGGGCGACGGAGCAGGTGCGGGCGAACCCCATCAGGCCACCCCCCGGGCGTGGGTGAGGACGGGGGCGCCGCGGCGGGGCAGGACGATGCCGACGAGGTCGATGCGGACGCCGCCGGCGGGTGGCGCGGTGCCGGTGCGGTCGAGCCAGCAGTGGGCGAGGTGCCGGAGCCGGGCGGCCTTCTCGGCGGTGACGGCGGCCATGGGGTGCTCGAAGCGGCCGATGCGCCGGGTCTTGACCTCGCAGATGACGAGGGTGTCGCCGTGCAGGGCGACGATGTCGATCTCTCCGGTGCGGCCGCAGCGCCAGTTGCGGGCCAGGATGTGCAGGCCGGCGCGGGTGAGCCGGCGGGCCGCCAGCTCTTCTCCGTACCGTCCGAGTGCTCGGGTCGCGTTCATGGGACCACCTCCGTCACCGACTGTGACGGAGGTGGTCCCCTGTGTGTGCGGGGCTGTGGACGAGTGCGCGGTCGCGGAGGATCGCGTCACTCACACGGGTGAGTGGAGCGGGGGTCAGCTGCCGGGCAGTTCGAGGTCGCTCTTGTTGAGCTCCTCGATGTTGACGTCCTTGAAGGTGAGGACGCGGACCTGCTTGACGAACCGGGCCGGTCGGTACATGTCCCAGACCCAGGCGTCGGCCATGCTGACTTCGAAGAAGACCTCGCCCTGGACCGAGTGCACCTGCATCTCGTAGTCGTTGGTGAGGTAGAAGCGCCGCTCGGTCTCGATCACGTATTTGAACAGCCCGACGACGTCGCGGTACTCCCGGTAGAGCTTCAGCTCCATCTCGGTCTCGTACTTCTCGAGGTCCTCGGCGCTCATGGCATGTTCCCCTTCAGCCGTGCGTCCCCCTATTGTGCGCCAGTCGCGGGCGCCCCTTGGACGATTTCCGGGGCGAGTACGACGGGCGTGCTCGGGGGTCCCTCGTCGAGCAGCGTGCGCAGCAGCTCGGCGAGCCTGATGGGGTACACGGTCTCATGGGCCGCCGACAGTTCGGCGGAGGTCCACCATCTCTGGCCGGAGAGGCTGCGGGTCTCCAGCTCGGTGAGGGCCTGCGGGCCGGGTACGGGGCCGGTGTGGCGGGTGCGGGCGAGGTAGTACCACTCGTCCTGGTCCCAGCGGCGGCCGGCGAAGGGGAAGGAGCAGCGGCGCCGCCAGAGGACGGGGCCGAGTTCGACGTCGGTGAGGCCGGTCTCCTCGGCGAGTTCGCGGAGTGCGGCCTGTTCGCGGGTCTCGTCGCCCTCCAGGCCGCCGCCGGGGGTGAACCACCAACTGTCGGTGGGGTCCTCGGGCTCGTGGCCGTGCAGGAGCAGGACCCGGTCGTCGGGGTCGAGCAGGATGACCCGGGCGACCTGGCGCACCTCTGTCCCGTCGGTCATGCCTTCACCTTCTCGCGCGTGGGCCGCGTCCGCGTCCGCAGGCGCGCGGCGAGGGGTCCGTACGCCGCTCCGCCGAGGATGAGGACGGCGCCGGCCGCGAGGGCGGTGAGGAGGAGCGGGAGCGGGCCGGGGGTGGAGACGCCGCCGGGGAGGGCGGCGAAGCCGGCGGGGCGTTCCATGAGGTCGCCGGGGAGGGGCCAGGCGACGGCGTCGACGCGGGCGACGACGGTGGAGCGGGGTACCGAGCCCTGCGCCGCGTCCTCCAGGTGGGTACGGGAGTCGAGCGAGGAGCCGCGGTCGTCGCCGAGGAGGAAGAGGCTGTCCGCGGGGACGGTGGCGGTGAAGTCCTCGCCGGAGGCGCGGACGGTGCCGTCGGGTCCGGGCCGCAGATACGGTTCCTCGACGGGGGTGCCGTTGACCGTGAGCCGGCCGTGGTCGCCGCAGCAGGCGACGGTGTCGCCGCCGACCGCGACGACCCGCTTGACCATGGTCGAGCCGCCCCACAGCGGGTCCTCGAAGACCACGATGTCGCCGCGCCGGACCTCGTCGCCGTCGATGCGCTGGGCGAGGAGCTTGGAGCCCGCCTCGAAGGTGGGGGCCATGGAGCCGGTGGGCACGGTGTACGGCCGGTAGAGCAGTGCCCCGCCGGCGAAGCCGCCGAGGAAGAGCAGACAGCCGACGGCCACGGCCAGTCCCGACAGCACGCTGCCGAGCCGGCCGTGGCCGTCGCTCTTCTTGCCTGTTCCGCTCATGCGCACCCCAGAGGTCGGTCGACGATCTGGGACGGCACCCTACCCGCGGGAAGCTACTCGGCGGTATGCCGCGTGGTCCGCTTCTTCCGCCGCCACAGCACGAGCGGGAGCGCCGCCGCGAAGCCGACGGCCGCCGTCGCCGGGGTCGCCGCCGCCACGGGGAGCGCCGCCGCGGCCGGGTTCAGGCCGGGCTGGTCGAAGACGTCCGGGACGGGCAGCGTCGCCCAGCGGGTGACGGGCCAGGCGACGACCACGGCGCGGCCGACGACCTGGTCGTTGGCGATGGTGCCGCCGCCGGGCAGCTCCTGGTGGAAGCGGGAGTCGAGCGAGTTCTGCCGGTTGTCGCCCATGACCCAGATCCGGTCCTGGGGGACCTTGATCGGGCCGAAGGAGTCCTGGCAGGGGACGGAGCCCGGGTAGAGGTAGGCGGACTCGTCGAGCTCCTTGCCGTTGAGGACGACCTTGCCGCCCTCCTTGCAGGAGACGGTGTCGCCGCCGACCGCGATGACCCGCTTGATGAGGTCCTTCTCCTCGGCGGACGGCATGAGGCCGATGAAGCTGAGGAACTTCTGGACCGCGTTGGGCTTGGGCGTCTCCGCCGTCTCCAGCCAGCCGCCCGGGTCGTGGAAGACGACGACCTCGCCGCGCTCGGGCTCGGAGCCGAACCAGGGGGTCAGCTTGTCGACGAGGACCCGGTCGCCCTTCTTCAGGGTGTTCATCATCGATTCCGACGGAATCGAGAACGCCTGCACCAGGAAGGTCTTGATCAGCAGCGCGAGGATCAGCGCGATGCCGATGAGGAGCGGGAGTTCCTTCCAGAAGGAACGCTGCTTCTTCGGCCGTGCGCCGTTCTCGCCGTTGTCGCCGGTTCCGTCGGTCCCGTCCGACCGGTCGCCGGAGGACGACGTCCCGTCGCCACTGGTGTTCTCTTCCGTCACGTTCTCACCTCTGGCCCCGTCGGCCCTGTCCTCGGGCCCGTCGTGTCCGGAACGTGCGCCGACGGCCACTTCCCCCACATCCACTCCTCACTCGGTGCGGCCGCCCGTCCCGGAACAGGGACAGGCCCGCCACTCCCATAACGAGCAGGAGTTCCGCAGGGGTCGGCGGCCAGGGCATTCCGTTCACGTTCCGCGAGGACACACTATGCGACAGACCGAGCGCGGTCCCGGTGGTCGCACGCGCGTCCGGCACGGCGGCGAAGGTCTCGCGCTCCTCCAGGCGCCGCCAGTGGCCGAACGGCCAGGCGATCACCACGGCACGGCCCACGACCTGCTCCTCGGCGATGGTCCCGTGCCCGGGTTCGTCGAGGTGGTAGCGGGAGTCGGCGGAGTCGGAGCGGTGGTCGCCGAGCACGAAGATCCGGCCTTCGGGGACCTTCACCTCGAAGGGGATCGTGGACGGCTTGTCGCCCGGGTTGAGGTACGGCTCGTCCAGCGGCACGCCGTTGACGGTGATCCGGCCGTCCTTGCCGCAGCAGCGGACGGTGTCGCCGCCGACCGCGACGACCCGCTTGATGAGGTCCCGCTCGTCGGCGGAGGGCATCAGGCCGATGAAGGTCAGCGCCTGCTTGACCTGCTTGATCCCGATGGGGTCCTCGGCGGCCGGGGCGACCTCCTGGTGGAGCCAGTCGCCGGGGTCCTCGAAGACGACGACGTCGCCGCGCTGCGGCTTCGAGCCGAACCACGGCGTGAGCTTGTCGACGAGCACCCGGTCGTCGATCCGGATCGTCTGCTCCATGGAGCCGGACGGGATGACGAACGCCTGCACGAGGAAGGTCTTGAGGACGAGCGCGATCAGCACCGCGACGCCGACCAGGATGGGGATCTCGCGGAGCGCGGAGCGCTGCCGGCGCCGCTTGACCTTGCGGGCCAGCCTGCGCCGCTCGGCGCGGCCGGGCGGTGCCTGCGTCCCGCCCGGTGCGGAGCCGGCCCGGCGGCCGCGGCTACCCATGTCCGCTCCCCCGCGGCCCGACGGCGTGCCCGCCGGCCGGCGGCGCCGGTACGGAGTCGTACGCGTCGGTCTCGGTGACGGTGGTCCAGCGGGCCACCGGCCAGACGATCCAGTCGGCGCGGCCGACGACCTTGTCGACCGGGACCATGCCGCCGCCGGGGCTGCCGAGGTGGTCGCGGGAGTCGCTGGACTGGCTGCGGTGGTCGCCCATCACCCAGAGGGTGCCCGGCGGGACGACGATGTCGAAGGGCACGTCGGAGGGCCGGTCGCCGGGGGTGAGGTACGGCTCCTGGACGCGGACGCCGTTGACGGTGATCCGGCCCTTCGCGTCGCAGCAGACGACCCGGTCGCCGCCGACGCCGACGACCCGCTTCACGAAGTCGGTCTCGTCGGGGGCGGCGAGCCCGAGGGCGGCCGCGGCGTCGTGCATCAGGCCGGTGACCGGATTGCCCGACCGCTCCTCCTGGACGAAGGATCCGGTGCCGTCGAAGACCACGACGTCACCGCGGCGCGGCTCGCTGCCGAAACGGTACGCCAGCTTGTTGACGAGGATCCGGTCCCCGACCTGGAGGGTGGGCTCCATGGAGCCGCTGGGGATCAGGAAGGGCTGGGCCACGAAGTGGCTGAGGAGCAGCAGGAAGACCACGCAGGCGGCGCCGACGAGGCCGGTCCTGCGCCAGGAGGGGCCGCGCCCGGCGGCCCCGTCGTCGGGCCCCTCGTCGTCGGCGCCCTCGTCGGCGCCGTCGTCCGGGGTCTCGGGTCCGCCGGAGGGCGCCCCGGAAACGCGCACGGAGCGCGACCCGTCGTCCGTGGCGGGATCCGGTTGGGGATCCGCCGGGGAAGAGGGGTCGCGCTCCGTGTGCTGTGCTTCGGTGTCCATCGGGGGGTGAGCCTATCCGGCCCGCCTGTACGAGGAGCGTGAAGCGTCGCGCGAGCGGTGAGCCGGAGCTCAGTTGTCGCGCTTCTCCTTGATCTTGGCAGCCTTGCCGCGCAGCTCACGGAGGTAGTAGAGCTTGGCGCGACGGACGTCACCGCGGGTGACGAGCTCGATCTTCTCGAAGATCGGGCTGTTCACCGGGAAGGTGCGCTCGACGCCGACGGAGAACGAGACCTTGCGGACGGTGAAGGTCTCGGAGACGCCGGAGCCCTGGCGGCGGATGACGACGCCCTTGAACTGCTGGATACGGGAGCGGTTGCCCTCGATGACGCGCACGTGGACGTTCACGGTGTCGCCGGGACGGAAGGCGGGCAGGTCGGAGCGGAGCGAAGCCGCGTTCACCTGGTCGAGCAGGGAGGCCATGGAGGTCTCTTTCCTCGCCGATGCCACAGGTCATCAGCGGTGACGTACGAATCGATGGAGACGCCGTCCGGTCGATGGCGGGCGGCTCCCCCTGTGGCAGGGGCGCGCGCCGGACGGACGGCAGTCGCCTATTCTTCCACGCCCTCGACCCTGCGCCAAAATCGGCCGCCGGGCTCGGGGGCCCAGCCGAGGATCGAGAGGGTCTCGCGGTCCTTCTTGTCGAAGGCGGCGGGGTCGCAGCGCTCGATGAGGTCCGGCCGGTTGGCGGCGGTGCGGCGGAACGCCTCGTCGCGGCGCCAGCGGGCGATCCTGCCGTGGTGGCCGCTGAGCAGCACCTCGGGGATCTCGCGGCCGCGCCACTCGGGGGGCTTGGTGTAGACGGGGCCTTCGAGGAGGTTCGCCATGGCGCCGGGGGCGAAGGAGTCGTCGCGGTGCGACTCGGCGTTGCCGAGGACGCCGGGGAGGAGACGGGCGACGGCCTCGGTGATCACCAGGACGGCGGCCTCGCCGCCGGCGAGCACGTAGTCGCCGATGGAGACCTCGTAGACCGGCATGCGGGTGGCGTACTCGTCCATGACCCGGCGGTCGATGCCCTCGTAGCGGGCGGGGGTGAAGATCAGCCAGGGCCGCTCGGAGAGCTCGACGGCGAGTTCCTGGGTGAAGGGGCGGCCGCTGGGGGTCGGGACGACGAGGACGGGGCCGTGGGCTCCGGTCTCGTAGCCGTCCGCGAGGGTCTGGTCGAGGGCGTCGCCCCAGGGCTCGGTCTTCATGACCATGCCGGGGCCGCCGCCGTAGGGGGTGTCGTCGACGGTGTTGTGCCGGTCGTACGTCCACCGGCGCAGGTCGTGGACGTGGACGTCGAGCTGTCCCCGCGCGCGTGCCTTGCCGACGAGTGAGACGTTCAGCGGTTCGAGGTACTCGGGGAAGATCGTGACGACGTCGAGCCTCATGCCTGGTCGTCCTCTTCGGCGTCGCGGGCGGAGGCGATCTCGGCGCGGTCGTCGATCAGGCCGGGCGGCGGGGTGATGACGGCCCGCTGGTTCTCCAGGTCGATCTCGGTGACGATCTGCTCGACGAAGGGGATCATCAGCTCGGTGCCGTCGGGGCGCTCCACGATGAACAGGTCCTGCGAGGGCAGGTGGGAGATCTCGGTGATCACGCCGACCTCGGTGCCGTCGGCCAGGACCACGTCGAGGTCGACGAGCTGGTGGTCGTAGTACTCGTCCTCCTCCTCGGGCAGTTCCGCGGGGTCGACCTCGGCGATGAGGAGGGTGTTGCGGAGGGCCTCGGCGGCGTTGCGGTCGTGGACGCCCTCGAAGCGGAGCAGCAGCCGGCCGCTGTGCACCTTGCCGGACTCGACGGTCAGCGGACCGGCGGAGGGCGGGTCGGTGAGCAGGACGGCGCCGGGGCCGAGCCGCAGCTCGGGCTCGTCGGTGCGCACCTCCACGGTGACGTCGCCCCTGATCCCGTGGGCGCGGCCGATCCGCGCGACTACCAACTGCACTGGTGAACTCTTCCTGTCGTACGGCAACGGGCCGGGGTGGGCGGTCTGCCCTCCCCGGCCCGTGCCGGTGTCAAACTTTCAGCGGACCTGGTCCACGTCGACGAGGTCGACGCGGATGCCACGACCGCCGATGGCGCCCACGACGGTGCGCAGCGCACGCGCGGTGCGGCCGTTGCGGCCGATCACCTTGCCGAGGTCGTCGGGGTGGACCCGGACCTCGAGTACGCGGCCGCGGCGCAGGTTGCGCGAGGCGACCTGCACGTCGTCGGGGTTGTCGACGATGCCCTTCACGAGGTGCTCGAGAGCCTCCTCGAGCATGATCAGGCCTCGGTGGTGGACTCGGCCTCGGCCTCGTCCGCCTTCGCCTTCTTGGCCTTCGGGGTGATGGCCTCACCCTTGTCCTCGGCACCCTCGAGCGCCTTGGCGAACTCGTCGAAGGAAGCGCGCTTCTCTTCCTTGGTCGCCGGGGCGAGCAGCGGCTTCTCCGGGGCGGGGAGGCCCTTGTGCTTCTGCCAGTCGCCGGTGAGCTTCAGGATGGCGAGGACGGGCTCGGTCGGCTGGGCGCCGACGGAGAGCCAGTACTGCGCACGCTCGGAGTCGACCTCGATACGCGACGGGTTGTACGTCGGGTGGTAGAGGCCGATCTCCTCGATCGCGCGGCCGTCACGGCGGGTGCGCGAGTCGGCGACGACGATGCGGTAGTGCGGCTGGCGAATCTTGCCGAGGCGCTTGAGCTTGATCTTGACTGCCACTGGAGTGGTGTCTCCTGGTCTTGACGTGGTTGGGCACTTGAGATGCCACGTGGGGTTGCGGTACTCGGGTGCCCGATGGACGCGTCAGCCGGAGGAGAGAGGGGTCCTGTGCGACTGTCGAGTACAGCTGACCATTGTGCCACACGCCGCCAGGTCAGCCGGCGGCGCCCACCGTCTCCGGGATCCGGAAGGGCTTTCCGCAGCCGCCGCAGACGATCGGGGCCTGGGCGAGCACCGAGGGCACCACGCGCACGTTGCGCCCGCAGTCGCAGACGGCCTTGACGCGGACGCCGCCGCCCGAGGAGCCGTGCCGGGCGGCCGGTCCGCGGAAGGAGCGCTTGGTGTCGGCGGCCGTGGCGACGGTGTGGGCCTTGAGGGCGCGCTGGAGCCGCTCGATGGTGGGCCGGTACCGCCGTTTCGCCTCGGGGTTGAGCGTGACCAGGGAGAAGCCGCTGCTGGCGTGCGGCTCCTCGGGATGGTCGAGGCCCATCTCCTCGGCGATCGCGAGGAATCTGCGGTTGTGGTAGCGGCCGGCGCGGGAGGTGTCGCGGACACCCCGGGCGGCGGCGATGCCGTGGACTGCCTCGTGGAGCAGTCGCTCGAAGGAGAGCTCGGCGCCGCAGGCGGACGAGGACTCTCCGATCAGGGACTCGGGCGCGGCGAGGTCCGGCAGCTCGGGGTGGTGCCGCTGAATGTCGGCCCACGCCTGCGCCAGCTCTGCGGCGAGGACAGGTGGTGTCGTGCTCACGTCGGGTACAACGAGCCGGATCCCCTCCGGGTTCCATTCCGGGGCAACTCAAATATTTTGCACGTACCCGTCAGTCGGTAGCGAGGCGTCCACAGCTGGTGCACAGCGGCGCATACGCCCCGGCGCGCGGTGTCGTCACGCGCGCCGGAGCGGTGTGGGAGGGGACACTACCGGGCCGGTGCCCGAGTTCGGGCACCGGCCCCCCTCCCCCGTCGGCACCACCCGGGGGGTGTGGCCCGAACTCGACCCCGGTCGTCCGTCCCGAGCACTGGACGCCGGACGCGAAGCGCAGTTCCCTGACTACGGGGGGCTGTCGTCCGGCACGGAATGGGGCCTGATCCATGACACCTACGCTCGTCCCGCACCACCCCGCGCGCGACTGGGCCGAGATCCAGGAGCGGATGCTCGTCCCGCTCTACGAGGCGGTCCACGAACGCCTCGGCGTGGGGCCGGGCACCCGGCTGCTGGGGCTGGACTGCGGCACCGGCCTCGCGCTGCTGATGGCCGCCGCCCGGGGCGCCTCGGCCGCCGGGGCGGAGGCGGACCACGCGCGCGTGGAGCTGGCCAGAACGCGCCTCCCCGACTCCGTCATGATCACCCCCGACGTACCGGAGGACGGCCCGTACGACGTGATCACCGCCTTCCACGCGGCGGACCGCACCGCCTTCGGCCCGGTCGACCTCACCCGGGCGGCCCAACCGGGCACCGCGGTCGTGCTGGCCGGCTGGGGGCCGCCGGAGCGGTGTGCGACGGAGCCGCTGCTGCGGCTCGCGGACCGGCTCGCGGACCGGCGCCCCTCCCCCCGCGCCGACCTGGCCGCGCTCGCCGCACGGGCCGGGCTGCGGCCGGTCGGCGACGGCCGGGTCGCCTGCCCGTTCGGGTACGCGGACGAGACCAGCGCGGTGCGCGGCCTGCTGTCCACCGGCGTCTTCGACGCGGCGGTGCGGGCCGGCGACCCGGCGCAGGTGGAGAAGGAGATCGAGGAGGCGCTGGCCCCGTACCGGCGCGCGGACGGCACGGTGTGGATGCCGAACGTCTTCCGCTACGTGGTCGCGCGCGTGCCGTAGCCGGTACGCCTCAGGCGGGCGTCTCCGGCCTGGGGCCGACGCCCGGCTCGGGGGCGTTCGGGTCGGGGCGCTCGATGCCGGCCGCCCGGTAGGCCGCGTCCTCCTCCAGCGTCTCGTTGGCGAGGAGGGCGGCGCTCAGGGCGTCCAGCCGGTCGCGGTGCTCGCGCAGGAGCCGTACGGCGTCCTCGTAGCACTCGTCGACGATCCGGCGCATCTCGGCGTCGACGGTGTCGAGGGTCGAGGGGGCGGCGGAGAGCCCGTACGCCTGCTGGGCGTCGCTCGGGATGGCGGTCAGCCGGCCGACGGTCGCGCTCATCCCCCAGCGGCCGACCATGCCCCGGGCGATGTTGGTGACCTGTTCCAGGTCGCTCTCGGCGCCGGTGGTGATGACGCCGAAGACGACCTGCTCGGCCGCCATGCCGCCGAGGGCGCCGATGATCCGGCCGCGCAGGTACTCCTCGGTGTAGGCGTACTTGTCGGCGTCGGGGGTGGAGAGGGTGACGCCGAGGGCGCGGCCGCGCGGCACGATGGTGATCTTGCGGACGGGGTCGGCGCCGGGTTGGAGCATGCCGAGCAGGGCGTGGCCGCTCTCGTGGTAGGCGGTGCGGCGGCGCTCCTCCTCGGGCATGACGAGGGGGCGTTCGGCGCCGAGCTGGACCTTCTCCAGGGCGTCGGAGAGGTCCGACTGGGTGACGGACGTCTGCTCGCGCTTGACCGCGAGGAGGGCGGCCTCGTTGGCGAGGTTGGCGAGTTCGGCGCCGGTCATGCCGGGGGTGGTGCGGGCGACCTGCTCCAGGTCGACGTCCTTGGCGAGCGGGATCTGCCGGGTGTGGATCTTCAGGATGGCCTCGCGGCCGCCGCGGTCGGGCGGGTTGACGTGGACGATCCGGTCGAAGCGGCCGGGGCGGGTGAGGGCGGGGTCGAGGACGTCGGCCCGGTTGGTGGCGGCGAGCACGATGACGCCCTCGGAGCCGGTGAAGCCGTCCATCTCGGTGAGGATCTGGTTGAGCGTCTGCTCCCGCTCGTCGTGGCCGCCCATGCCGGAGCCGCCGCCGCGGGCCCGGCCGATGGTGTCGATCTCGTCGATGAAGATGATCGCGGGGGCGACCTTGCGGGCCTCGGCGAAGAGCTCGCGGACCCGGGAGGCGCCGACGCCGACGATCATCTCGATGAACTCGGAGGCGGAGGCGGAGAAGAACGGCACCCCGGCCTCGCCGGCGACGGCCCGCGCGAGGAGGGTCTTGCCGGTGCCGGGCGGGCCGGCGAGGAGGACGCCGCGGGGCATCTTGGCGCCCATCTCGCGGTAGGCCTGCGGGTTCTTGAGGAAGTCGACGACGTCGTTGAGCTCGCCCTCCACCTCGTCGATGCCGGCCACGTCGGCGAAGGTGGTGCGCTTGCCGCCCTCCAGCTCGACCGGTTTCGGCGGCTGCTTGCGGCCGAGCATGCCGCCGGCGCCGCCCATGCCGGCGCTCATCCGGCGGGCGATGAAGACCCAGAGGAGGACCAGCAGCAGCATCGGGGCGAGGGAGAGGAGGAGATTGGCGAGGAACGAACGTTCCTGCACGACGGGCTCGGCGGTGACGGTGACCTTCTGCTGAGTCAGCTGCGCCCACAGGTCGTCGTCGGCGAAGGCCGGCCGCTGGGTCTGGAACTTGGTGTAGTCGCCCTTCCCGTCGGGCACCGGCTGCTTGTCCTTCAGCTGGCCCTGGATGGCGTCGCCCTTGGAGTAGATCTTGGTGACGTTCCCGGCGGTGACCTGCTTGCTGAACTCGGTGTACGAGATCGTCGGCCCGTCGCCCTCGTTGAAGAAGGACAGCACCAGGTTGGCGATCAGATAGACGGCGAGCGCGGTGAGGACGAGGCTGCCCCAGCCTCCGGGCATCTTCCTCTTCGGCGGCGGGGGCGGCGGCGCCCCTTCCGAGCGCCAGGGCTGGTCGGTCCGGTCGCGCGGGGGTACGGGGTTGGCCACGTCGCTCTCCTCGGGGCGGCAGTGGCCCCAGTATCGAAGATCACGACAGAAGGGGCATTCCGGGTGGACCGGGCGGACGAAGAAGGGCCCCGGGGGGGGTGGGTGGGTGGCAAACACCCCCCGCCCCGCCCGCCCCCGGGGGGGGGACCCC
>NZ_JBHYKM010000003.1:118150-148210 GCF_042741435.1 Streptomyces sp. NPDC058955
CCGGTCACCCCCATCCCCACACCCCCCCGACAGCGCTGGTGTGGGGGGGCGCGGGGCGGGTGTGGAGCGCGGGCGGGTGGGGCCCGGGCGGCGCCCCCCCCCCCCGGGCCCTTCCGGCCGACGGGTGTCAGCCCATGAACTTCTTGAACTCGTCCGGCAGCTCGAAGTCCTGCGGGGCCTGGCCCGCGCCCGGCAGACCGAAGGCGCCGCCCTGCTGGGCCTGCTCGCGCTTCGCCTGGGCGGCCTGCTCCTCGGCCTTCCGCTTCATCGGGTTGCCGCTCTTGCGCTTGCCCTTGGCCTGCTTGATCTGCTTCTTCTGCCGGCCGGGGCCGCCGCCCATGCCCGGGATGCCGGGCATGCCGGGCAGGCCGCCGCCCTGGGCCATCCGGGACATCATCTTGCGGGCCTCGAAGAACCGCTCGACCAGGCCCTTCACGGCGCTGACCTCGACGCCGGAGCCCTTGGCGATGCGGGCGCGGCGGGAGCCGTTGATGATCGTCGGGTCCTGGCGCTCGGCCGGGGTCATCGACTTGATGATGGCGGCGGTACGGTCCACGTCCCGCTCGTCGATGTTGGCGATCTGCTCCTTCATCTGCCCCATGCCGGGCAGCATGCCGAGCAGCTTGCTGATGGAGCCCATCTTGCGGACCTGCTCCATCTGGGCGAGGAAGTCGTCCAGGGTGAAGTCCTGGCCCTTCTTCGACGCGAGCTTCGAGGCCATCTTGGCGGCCTCTTCCTCGTCGAAGGTCTGCTGGGCCTTCTCGATGAGCGACAGCATGTCGCCCATGCCGAGGATGCGGGACGCCATGCGGTCCGGGTGGAACGCGTCGAAGTCGTCCAGCTTCTCGCCGTTGGAGGCGAACATGATCTGCTTGCCGGTGACGTGCGCGATGGAGAGCGCGGCACCACCGCGGGCGTCGCCGTCGAGCTTGGAGAGCACGACGCCGTCGAAGCCGACGCCGTCGCGGAACGCCTCGGCGGTGTTGACCGCGTCCTGACCGATCATGGCGTCGACGACGAAGAGGATCTCGTCGGGGCTGACGGCGTCGCGGATGTCCGCGGCCTGCTGCATCAGCTCCTGGTCGATGCCGAGACGGCCGGCGGTGTCGACGACGACGACGTCGTACAGCTTGGTGCGCGCGTACTCGATCGAGTCCTTGGCGACCTGGACCGGGTCGCCCACGCCGTTGCCCGGCTGCGGGCCGTAGAAGGCGACGCCGGCGCGGTCGGCGACGACCGAGAGCTGGTTGACGGCGTTGGGGCGCTGGAGGTCGCAGGCGACGAGCAGCGGCGAGTGGCCCTGCCCCTTCAGCCAGAGACCGAGCTTTCCGGCGAGGGTGGTCTTACCGGCACCCTGGAGACCGGCGAGCATGATCACGGTCGGCGCGGTCTTGGCGAACCGCAGCCGGCGGGTCTCGCCGCCGAGGATGCCGATGAGCTCCTCGTTGACGATCTTGATGACCTGCTGGGCCGGGTTGAGGGCCTGCGAGACCTCGACCCCGGTGGCACGCTCCTTGACCTGCTTGATGAAGGAGCGGACGACCGGAAGGGCCACGTCCGCTTCGAGCAGGGCGATCCGGATCTCGCGTGCGGTGGCGTCGATGTCCGCCTCGGACAGACGGCCCTTGCCGCGGAGGTTCTTGAAGGTCGCTGCAAGGCGGTCGGAGAGGGTATCGAACACGGCGGTCGCGGATCCTCGGTGTCGTGGGCGGTCGGATTGCCCTCCAGGGTATCGGGCCGTCCGGAGAGTGTGGCCCCGCCCGCCCGATCCGGCGTCCGGAGACGGGGCCGGGGCCTCTCACCCCAGCGCCTCCTCCAGCGCCCTGGCCAGGTCGATCGCCTCCTCGTCCGGCAGGAGGGAGCCGTCCGGCCTCGTCACGTACAGGGTGTCCACCGCGTTGGCGCCCAGGGTCGAGACGTGGGCGCTGCGCACCCGGACCGCCGCTCCCTCCAGGGCGCGGCCGATGCGGTGGAGCAGGCCGGGGGCGTCCTGGGCGCGGACCTCCAGGACGGTGGCGAGGCGGGAGTCGGCGGGGGCGACGGTGACGCGCGGCGGCGGGGCCTGGACGCCCCGGCGGCGCGGATAGGCGGCCTCGCGTTCGGCGAGCCGGGCGGGGATGTCGAGGGAGCCGTCGAGGGCGCGGAGCAGGTCGGCGCGGAGCCGGTGGCCCTGGGGCAGCGAGCCGTACTCGGCGGCGACCCGCCAGTCCAGGACGAGGACGGAGCCCGGGGCGGAGCCCAGCTCCGTGGGGAGTTCCACGGCGCGCAGGTCGGCGGCGCGGACGGTGAGCCGGTGGAGGGCGAGGACGCCGGCGACGGCGGGCAGGACGCCCGGCTGGTCGGGGAGGGCGATGAGGAGCTCGACGCCGACGGGTTCGGGCTCGTCGGGGTCGAGGGGCTGTTCGTCGCGGGTGTGCAGGGCGAGGACCGGTTCGCCGGTGCGCAGCGCCTCGACGGCGAGCCGTTCCTGTTCGGCGCTGGGCGCGGCCGCCTCGGGGTCGGGCAGCGGCTCTCCGGCGAGGACGCCGGTGACGCGTTTGACGAGGTCGGCGACGAGGGAGGCGCGCCAGGCGGACCAGGCGGCGGGTCCGGTGGCGAGGGCGTCGGCCTCGGTGAGGGCGTGGAGGAGTTCGAGGGTGCCGACGGTGCCGACGGCGGCGGCGACGGCCTGGACGGTGGCGGGGTCGTCGAGGTCGCGGCGGGTGGCGGTGTCGACGAGGAGGAGGTGGTGGCGGACGACGGTGGCGACGGTGGCGGTGTCGGTGCGGTCGAAGCCGATGCGGGCGGCGAGGTCGCGGGCGATGGTCTCGCCGGCGACGGAGTGGTCGCCGGGCCAGCCCTTGCCGATGTCGTGCAGGAGCGCGGCGACGAGCAGCAGGTCGGGGCGGCCGACGCGGCGGGTGAGGGAGGCGGCGCGGACGGCGGTCTCGACCAGGTGGCGGTCGACGGTCCAGGTGTGGACGGGGTTGCGCTGGGGGCGGTGCCGGACGCGCTCCCAGTCGGGCAGCAGCCGGGTGACGAGCCCCTCGGCCTCCAGCGCCTCCCAGACGGGGACGGCGGGGGCGCCGGCGCCGAGGAGGGTGACGAGGTTCTCGCGGGCCTCGGCCGGCCAGGGCACCGGCAGCGGCTTGGCGGTGGCGGCGAGCCGCCGGACGGCGTGCGGGGAGAGCGGCAGGCCGTGCTGGGCGGCCGCGGCGGCGGCGCGCAGCGGGAGGGCGGGGTCGCGTTCGGGCCGGGCGGACAGGGCGAGGACGGCCTCGCCGTCCATCTCGACGACCCCCTCGGCGAGCGGGGTGCGCTCGACGGGCGCCTTCTGTCCGGCCCGGGCGCCGAGGAGCGAGCGGAGCCGGGGGCGGGCGGAGCGGGCCTTGAGGACGCGGCCGACCTCGCGCCAGGTGACGTCGGAGGCGTACGTGACGGTGCCGGCGGCCTCGTACACGCCGCGGAGCAGGGTGTCGGCGTCGAGGAGGCCGAGTTCCTTGGCGACGGCGTCCTGTTCCTGGAGGGCGAGCCGGTCGGTGGCGCGGCCGGTGGCCAGGTGGAGGGCGTCGCGGGCGTCGAGGAGTCGGCGGCGGGCGGTGTCGAGGCCGTCGCGGGGGGCGTCGGCGAGCCAGGAGGCGGCGACGGCGCGGAGCGCCTGGGCGTCGCGGAGGCCGCCGCGGGCCTCCTTGAGGTCGGGTTCGAGGAGGAAGCGGAGTTCGCCGGAGCGTTCGGCGCGGTCGCGGCAGAGCTCGGCGAGTTCGGGGAGGCGGCGGACGGCCTGGTTGCGCCAGTCGGCGAGGACGGTGGAGCGCAGGGCGGCGGCCAGGGCGGTGTCGCCGGCGAGCGGCCGGGCGTCGAGGAGGCCGAGCTGGACCTTGAGGTCCTCGGCGGCGGTGGCGCGGGCCTGGGCGGGGGTGCGGACCGAGTGGTCGAGGGCGAGCCCGAGGTCCCAGACGGGGTACCAGAGGCGGTCGGCGAGGGCGGCGACCGCCTCCTTGGGGGCGCTGCCGTCGTGGAGCAGGAGGAGGTCGAGGTCGCTGCGCGGGGAGAGCTCGGCGCGGCCGTAGCCGCCGACGGCGACGAGGGCGACGCCCCTGGGCGGTGCGGCGGCGGCGAAGAGTCCGGCGAGCCAGTCGTCGGTGAGCCGGGCGAGGGCGGCACGGCGCTCGGGCCCGGTCCGCGCCCTCTCCTGGAGGAGCCGCAGCCGGTCCGCCGCGTAGTTCCCTCCCCCGAGGTCTCGGCTCCGCTCGACCGGGAGGGACCCCCCTCCCTGCTCTTCGGTCGCGTCCTGCGGTTCGGAGGTGGTCACCGGCGGCTCCTTCGCTCGGGGGCGCTCTGCGGGGGCGGCGGGGTCGTGCCGAAAGGGGTACGGCTCAGGGGTACGGCCTCCGGGGCCGGAGGCCGTACCCCTGGAAGCCGTACCCCCTCGGGTGCTGCTCCTAGAGCGCGTCGGGCCCGCGCTCGCCCGTGCGGACGCGGACGGCGGTCTCGACCGGCACGCTCCAGACCTTTCCGTCACCGATCTTGCCGGTGCGGGCGGCCTTGACGACGACGTCGATGAGCTGTTCGGCGTCCTCGTCCTCGACCAGCACCTCGATGCGGATCTTGGGGACGAGGTCGACGGTGTACTCGGCGCCGCGGTAGACCTCGGTGTGGCCGCGCTGGCGGCCGTAGCCGCTGGCCTCGGTGACGGTCAGGCCGTGCACCCCGAACGCCTGGAGCGCCTCCTTGATCTCGTCGAGCCGGTGCGGCTTCACGACCGCGGTGATGAGCTTCATGCGTCCACCTTCTTGTTCTCCGTGACAACCGGGGCGGTGACGGCGGTGCTGCGCCCGGAGGTGCCGCCGCCGGCTCCGCTGAAGTCGTAGGCGGTCTCGGCGTGCTCGACCTGGTCGATGCCGGAGACCTCGTCGTCCTCGCTGACCCGCATGCCCATGGTCTTGTCGATGATCAGGGCGAGGATCGCGGAGACGACCAGAGAGTAGGCGAGGACGGCGAAGACGCCGACGGCCTGCTTGCCGAGCTGGTCGAGGCCGCCGCCGTAGAAGAGGCCCTTGGCCTCGGACTGGACGCCGCCGGTGGCGAAGAAGCCGACGAGGAGGGAGCCGAGGACACCGCCGACGAGGTGGACGCCGACGACGTCGAGGGAGTCGTCGTAGCCGAACTTGTACTTGAGGCCGACGGCCATGGCGCAGACGAGACCGGCGATGGCGCCGATGGCGATCGCGCCGAGCGGGGAGCAGGAGCCGCCGGCGGGGGTGATGGCGACGAGGCCGGCGACGGCGCCGGAGGCCGCGCCGAGGGTGGTGAAGGAGCCGTGGCGGAGCTTCTCGTAGGCGAGCCAGGCGAGCATGGCGGCACCGGTGGCGACCTGGGTGTTGACGAACATCACGGCGCCGACGCCGTCGTCGTTGCCGAGCCACGAGCCGGCGTTGAAGCCGAACCAGCCGAACCAGAGCAGACCGGCGCCGAGCATGACCAGCGGGAGGCTGTGCGGGCGCATCGGGTCCTTCTTGAAGCCGACCCGCTTGCCGATGACGAGGATGACGCCGAGGGCCGCGGCACCGGCGTTGATGTGGACCGCCGTACCGCCGGCGAAGTCGATGACGCCCAGCTCGAAGAGCCAGCCGCCCGCGCCCCAGACCCAGTGCGCGACGGGGAAGTAGACGACCGTGACCCACAGGGTGATGAAGAGGGCCCAGGCGGTGAACTTGACCCGGTCGGCGAGGGCGCCGCTGATCAGGGCGGGGGTGAGGATGGCGAACATGAGCTGGAAGACGGCGAAGACGTACACCGGGATGGTGTAGCCGTCCCAGAGCTCGGTGACGCCGATGCCGCTGAGGCCGAGGTAGTCGGAGGACCAGCCGACGATGCCGCCGGTGTCGGTGCCGAAGGCGACGCTGAAGCCGTAGAGCACCCACAGGACGGTGACGATCCCGAGGCTGATGAAGCTCATCATCAGCATGTTGAGGGTGGACTTGACGCGGACCATTCCTCCGTAGAAGAAGGCCAGGGCCGGGGTCATCAGCATGACCAGGGCGGAGCAGATGAGCATGAACCCGGTGTTGGCGGCGGACAGCTCGGGGGCGTCTGCTGCCAGGGTCGTGATGGCAGGTGCCATCGGCGTCTCCTCGTCGTCGGATGCGGCCTGTGCGGGGCGGGGCCGGCGGTGAGCGGCGGCCTGAGGGGTGGCCGGTTATGGGCCAGAGATTCGCGCAGCGCGGTTTCCGACGATGCCGCTCGATGTTTCGGCGCAGTGACGAAGGGCGGGGGCGTGTTACGCGACCGTGAACGCCCGGGTCACGGGGAGGTAACGGGCGTACTCTCCCGGTCCGGCGGGCGGCGGGCGGACGGTCCGGGACGTGGACCGGCCGCGCCGGCGTCCGTGTGTCCTGTGCGGCGGGGGAGCCGAGTCGGGCAGTACGGGACGTCCGGCGCGGCCGGGGTGCGGGGGCTCGCGGGAGCGGCCGGGCCGGTCAGACGGCCTCGGCGGACTCGGGCAGGAGCAGGGTGAGCCGGTCGGTGAGGTCGACGACCTCCGCGACGTCGCCGAAGTCGCGGGCGGCGGTGTCGACGGTCTTGCGGAGCCGGTTGTTGACCCGCTCGGAGCGGATGGAGCGGGCCACCCCGAGGGCCTTCCCGGCGAGCACGACGGACTGCTCGGGCTCGCGCTTGAGCAGGTGGACGGTGGCCATGCCGATCAGGTTGAGGGCGTACGACCGCTGGTGGTCGGGGTCCTTCTCGAAGAGCTCCACGGCCCGCTCCATGACGGGCTCGGCCAGCGAGGCGTAGGTCGGGGAGCGCCCGGCGACATAGGCGAGGTCGCGGTAGGAGTGGGAGTTCTCGCCGTTGAGCTCGGCCTCGGTGAAGAAGCGGATCCAGTCGGGCTCGGGACCGCCTTCGAGGGTGGCGTCGGCGAAGGTGTCCTCGGCCATCCGCACGGCCCGCTTGCACTTGGAGGGCTGGCCCATGTTGGCGTAGGCGCGGGCCTCCATCGCATACAGCATGGCCTGGGTGCGCGGGGTGGCGCACTCCCGGCTGCCGTACTGGGCGAGGTGGATGAGTTCGAGGGCGTCGTCGGGCCGGCCGAGGTGGATCATCTGCCGGCTCATCGAGGACAGGATGTACGAGCCGAGCGGCTTGTCGCCGGCCTCCTTGGCGGCGTGCAGGGCGAGCACGAAGTACTTCTGGGCGGTGGGCTGGAGGCCCACGTCGTAGCTCATCCACCCGGCCAGCTCGGCGAGTTCGGCGGCGACGGTGAAGAGGCGCTTGGCGGTGGCGGCCGGCTGGGACTCCTGGAGGAGGTCGGTGACCTCGTGGAGCTGGCCGACGACGGCCTTGCGGCGCAGTCCGCCGCCGCACTGGGCGTCCCACTTGCGGAACATGGCGGTGGTGGATTCGAGCAGGTCCAGCTCGATCTCGGAGAGCCGGTGGGGGCGGCGGCCGTCGGGGGCGGGCTCGCCGGGGACGGGCTCGCCGGCCGGGGTGGGCACCAGCCAGCGCTGCATGGGCTCGATGAGGGCGGGTCCCGCGGCGAGCTGGAGCGAGGAGCCGAGGAAGCCGCGCCGGGCGAGCATCAGGTCGCTGCGGGAGAACTCGCTGAGCAGGGAGACGGTCTGCGGTCCCGCCCAGGGGAGGTCGACGCCGGAGACGGAGGGCGTCTGGTGGGCGGTGCGGAGTCCGAGGTCCTCGATGGCGACGACGGAGCCGAAGCGCTCGGAGAACAGCTCGGAGAGGATTCTCGGGATCGGTTCGCGGGGCTGCTCGCCGTCGAGCCAGCGGCGGACCCGGGAGGTGTCGGTGGAGATGTGGTGGGCGCCCATCTGGCGGGCCCTGCGGTTGACTTGGCGGGCCAGCTCGCCCTTGGACCAGCCGCTGCGCACGAACCACGAGCCGAGCCGCTCGTTGGGGCGCTTGCCGGCATTCGTACCGTCTGTGCCGCTGCCGCCCACTGGAACGCCCCCATCCACCTGATTGCCTGTCGTGCGAACCCCTATCAGAATGCCGCGTCCGGCGGCGCTCCGCTCGGTGTTCCGACTCCTTCGAACGGGAAACCTGGTTGCCTCCGGCATACCCACCCGCGCACGCCCCTCCGGGGTTCGGGTACCGAAAGTAATCCTACGATCACCCCTGCCGTGAGGGCGTTTCAAGAAACGCCACCATTCGCCACCCCTTCGAATGAACTCGCCGGGCGCTCTTCACGATTCACTTGACATGCGACGACCCGGGGTAAGCGCACGGAAGCGCGAAGAGGCGCGCGCCACCGTGCGCACCACCCCGTGCACGACCGAGCGCCACCCTGGGCGACGAACCCCGGGCGTGGCGTCACCGTCCGTGACAGGGGTGTTCCGGGTCGTAACCACCTGCGCGTCCGACCCGTTGGAGGGGGCATGGGCTTCACGATCGGCGGCATTCGTGAGATGCGGTCCGGCTCACGGCGCCGCGCACGCACCACCGAGTGCACAGCGGTGGCCGAGTACACCGGACTCTGGGGCTGGGACGTCCAGCCCGGCGCGCGGGCCGTCTCCGGCCAGTGCTCCTGCGGCGACCGGGCCTGCACGGCTCCGGGCGCGCACCCCCTCTCCTTCGCGCCGCCGGTCCCGGCCGGCGCGGGGCTCGACGACGCGACCAAGGCGTGGTCGGAGTACCCGGGCGCGGCGCTGCTGCTGCCGGTGGGCCGGGCCTTCGACGTGATCGAGGTGGCCGAGGCGGCGGGCCGGCGGGCGCTGGTCCGGATGGAGCGCATGGGGCTGCCGCTCGGGCCGGTCTGTGCGACGCCGACCGGGCGGGCGCAGTTCTTCGTGGCGCCGGGCGCGGCGGCGGAGCTGCCGCGGCTGCTGTACCGGATGGGCTGGGACGACGCGGATCTGGACCTGCACTGTCTGGGGCCGGGCGCGCACATCACCGCTCCCCCGTCGAATCTGGGCGGTCTGGGTCCGGTGCGCTGGCTGCGGCCGCCGACGCTGGACACGGCGGGGGCGCCGCCGCAGGCGCGGCTGCTGCTCGGCACGCTGGCGTACATGTGCCACCGGACGCACGCGTAGGCGTACGGAGGAGGGCCCCCCGCCGGGGGGGGGGGGGGCCGTACGCGTTTTCCCGGGGGGCCCGTGGGCGGGTTAGTAGCCCGGTAAGTCCGCGCTGAAGGGGGCGACCCACGCGGCGGGGGCGGAGGTGCGCGTGCCCGGGCGCGAGCCTCTGCCCCCCTCTCCCCCTGTGGGGGCTGGTGGGGGCGCCCCCACCTGGGGCGGGGGGGGGGCCCTTCCGCGTATGCCGGGGGCGCCGGTCGCCGGTTGAGTCGCCGGATCAGTCGCCGATGAGGGCGTCGACGAAGGCGGCGGGCTCGAAGGGGGCCAGGTCGTCCGGGCCCTCGCCGAGGCCGACGAGCTTGACGGGGACGCCGAGCTCGCGCTGGACGGCGACGACGATGCCGCCCTTGGCGGTGCCGTCGAGCTTGGTGAGGACGATGCCGGTGATGTCGACGACCTCGGCGAAGACGCGGGCCTGGATGAGCCCGTTCTGGCCGGTGGTGGCGTCGAGGACGAGGAGGATCTCGTCGAGCGGGCCGTGCTTCTCGACGACGCGCTTGACCTTGCCGAGCTCGTCCATGAGGCCGGTCTTGGTGTGCAGGCGGCCGGCGGTGTCGACGAGGACGACGTCGGCCTTCTCGGCGATGCCCTCCTTGACCGCGTCGTAGGCGATCGAGGCCGGGTCGCCGCCCTCGGGGCCGCGGACGGTGCGGGCGCCGACCCGGTCGCCCCAGGTCTGGAGCTGGTCGGCGGCGGCGGCGCGGAAGGTGTCGGCGGCGCCGAGGACGACGGACTTGCCGTCGGCGACGAGGACACGCGCGAGCTTGCCGGTGGTGGTGGTCTTGCCGGTGCCGTTGACGCCGACGACCATGACGACGCCGGGGACGTCCTGGGGGCTCTCGGTGTGGACGGTGCGGTCGTAGTCGCCGAGGAGGGCGATCAGCTCCTCGCGGAGCAGGCCGCGCAGCTCCTCGGGGGTGCGGGTGCCGAGCACCTTGACGCGCTCGCGCAGCCGCTCGACCAGTTCCTGGGTGGGGGCGACGCCGACGTCGGCGGTGAGGAGGGTCTCCTCGATCTCCTCCCAGGTGTCCTCGTCGAGGTGCTCGCGGGAGAGCAGCGTCAGCAGGCCCTTGCCCAGCGAGTTCTGGGAGCGGGCGAGCCGGGCCCGGAGGCGGACGAGGCGTCCGGCGGTGGGCTCGGGCACCTCGATCTCGGGCGCGGGGGGCGCCTCGGCGACGACCGGGTCCTCGACGGCGGCGGGGGTCTCGACCGCCTCCTCGGCGGTCGGGAGGCCGACCTCCTCGACGGTGCGGCGTGGTTCTTCCCGCGGTGTCTCCGCCTCGTCGCCGACGTGCGGCTCGGCGGGCGGAGCGGTGATGGTCGGCGTGGTGGACGGCGGCTCGGCCGGCGGCAGCTGCTTCTTCTTGCGACCGCTGATCACGAGCCCGCTGGTCACGGCGACCGCGACGACCAGAGCGATGACTACAGCAAGGATGAGTTCCATAACCGCTCCAGTATCGGCCACGACCCGGTCGGTGACGCAGTACGTACGCAGCGTGGGTCGCGGTTCCGGGCGACCGGCGCCGTTCTCATCTGACGCCCCGTCAGCTATGGTCGCCCCTCGCCGGCAGCCCACCCGCGGAAGGGGACCCCTCATGGCCTTCAGCGTCGTACGGTTCAACCTGGTCGACCCGCGCGCCACCCCCGAGTCCCTGGCGGAGCGGTACCGCGCCGCGCTGGAGATGGCCGCCTACGCCGACGGGCACGGGGTGGACACGGTCCAGACCGAGGAGCACCACGGGGTGGAGAACAACTGGCTCCCCTCCCCCTTCGTCTTCGCGGGCGCGGTCCTCGGCGCCACGCGCCGGATCGCCGTCACGGTCTCCGCGATCATCGGCCCGCTGCACGACCCGCTGCGGCTCGCGGAGGAGATCGCGGTGCTCGACCTGCTGAGCCGGGGCCGGCTGGTGACGGTGGCGGGGATCGGCTACCGGCCGGAGGAGTACGAGGAGCGCGGGGTGGACTGGGGGCGCCGCGGCCGGCTCCAGGACGAGCTCCTGGAGACGCTGCTGGCCGCGTGGACGGGCGAGCCCTTCGCGTTCCGGGGCCGTACGGTACGGGTCACCCCGCGGCCCTTCACCGACCCGCACCCGCTGCTGCTGGTCGGGGGCTCCTCGAAGGCGGCGGCGCGGCGCGCGGCCCGGCTCGGGCTGCCGTTCTTCCCGTCCGCGCACCTGCCGGAGCTGGAGGCGTACTACCAGGAGCGCTGCGCGGAGTACGGCACCGAGGGGTGGACGATGATGCCGGGCCCGGTGACGCCGCTGCTGCACGTGTCGGAGGATCCGGACCGGACCTGGGCGGAGTACGGGGAGCACTTCCTGCACGAGGCGCGGACCTACGCCTCCTGGCAGTCCAAGGACATCCGCTCGGCGGTGCGGTCGGCGGCGACGAGCGTGGCGGAGCTGCGGGCGGAGGGGGTGTACCGGGTGGTGACGCCCGGGGAGTGCGCGGAGCTGGGCCTGGAGAGCCTGGTGCTGCATCCGCTGTGCGGGGGGATGCCGCTGGAGGAGGGGTGGCGGAGTCTGCGGCTGTTCTGCGACGAGGTGCTGCCCCGGCTCGGGGCGTGAGCCTCGGGCCGGGGCAGCCGTCGTGAGGAGAGGGGCAGCGGGGGTTAGCCCATCTCCTCCAACGCCTTGCCCTTGGTCTCCTTGACGTACCGGAGCACGAAGGGGATCGAGAGCACGGCGAAGACCGTGTAGATGACGTAGGTGCCGGAGAGGTTCCAGTCCGAGAGGGACGGGAAGCTGGCGGTGATGGCCCAGTTGGCGATCCACTGGGCGGAGGCGGCGACGCCGAGGGCGGCGGCGCGGATCCGGTTGGGGAACATCTCGCCGAGGAAGACCCAGACCACCACGCCCCAGGAGAGGGCGAAGAAGAGCACGAAGACGTGGGCGGCGACGAGGGCGACGACGCCCTGGGTCTCGGGGAGCTTGCCGTCGACGAGGTCGGCGGAGAAGGCCCACGCCTCGAAGGCGAGGGCGATCGCCATGCCGACGGAGCCGACGAGGGCGAGCGGCTTGCGGCCGACCCGGTCGACCAGGACCATCGCGATCACGGTGCCGATGATGTTGATGATCGACGTGGTGAACGAGTAGAAGAACGAGCTCGACGGGTCGATGCCGACGGACTGCCAGAGCGTCGAGGAGTAGTAGAAGGCGACGTTGATGCCGACGAGCTGCTGGAAGACGGAGAGCCCGATGCCGACCCAGACGATGGGGAGCAGGCGGAAGCGGCTGCCGGGGGCGAGCAGGTCCTTGAAGGTGGACTTGTGCTCGCTGCGCATGGCCAGCTCGATCTCGGCGACGCGGTGGTCGAGGTTGACGTCCTTGCCCTCGACCTCGGCGAGCACCTCCTTGGCCCGGTCGGTCCTGCCGACGGAGATGAGGAAGCGCGGGGACTCGGGGATGGCGAAGGAGAGCAGCCCGTAGAGGAGGGCGGGGACGACCATCACGCCGAGCATCCACTGCCACGCCTCCAGGCCGCCGATCTCGCCGCGCTGGTCGCCGTCGGCGAGCTGGAGGATGCCGTAGTTGACGAGCTGGGAGATGGCGATGCCGATGACGATGGCGGCCTGCTGGAAGGAGCCGAGGCGGCCCCGGTAGGCGGCGGGGGCGACCTCGGCGATGTAGGCGGGGCCGATGACGGAGGCCATGCCGATGGCGAAGCCGCCGACGATCCGCCAGAAGGCGAGGTCCCAGAGGGCGAAGGGCAGGGCGGAGCCGACGGCGCTGATCGTGAAGAGGGCGGCGGAGATCTGCATGCAGCGGATGCGGCCGATGCGGTCGGCGATCCGGCCGGCGGTCGCGGCGCCGATGGCGCAGCCGATCAGGGCGATGGCGATGACCTGGGCGAGGGTCGCGGAGCCGATGTCGTAGCGGTCGCGGATGGCCTCGACGGCGCCGTTGATGACGGAGCTGTCGTAGCCGAAGAGGAAGCCGCCCATCGCGGCGGAGGCGGTGATGAAGATGACATGGCCGAGGTGGTCCGGATGTGCCGCCCTTCCTTCGGAAGGCGGCGGCGTGGGGGCCTGCGCGGTGTCGGTCACATGGACTCCTCGGTGGGGGGACAGCCCTTGCACGTGGCTTCCAGTGGCGCACACCTTCGCGCCGCCCACCACATGAAGGTAAAAGCAACGTTGCAGAGACTATGCGTTCAAGTTTTGAAGTCAATAGGCGATGTCATATGACTTTTACATAGCTTGAGACCTGATGATCTTCATTGCTTGAACAGGTGAACGAGAGGGGGCTCAGCGGAGCCGCTGGCTGATCACCTTGGAGACGCCGTCGCCCTGCATGGAGACCCCGTACAGCGCGTCCGCGACCTCCATCGTGCGCTTCTGGTGGGTGATCACGATGAGCTGCGAGGACTCCTGGAGCTCCCGCATGATCCGGATCAGGCGCTGGAGGTTGGTGTCGTCGAGCGCCGCCTCGACCTCGTCCATGACGTAGAAGGGGCTGGGGCGGGCCTTGAAGATCGACACGAGCAGCGCCACGGCGGTCAGCGAGCGCTCGCCGCCGGAGAGCAGCGAGAGCCGCTTGACCTTCTTGCCCGGCGGGCGGGCCTCCACCTCGACGCCGGTGGTGAGCATGTTGTCGGGGTCGGTGAGCACGAGCCGGCCCTCGCCGCCCGGGAAGAGTCGGGAGAAGACGCCCTCGAACTCGCGGGCGGTGTCCCGGTAGGCCTCGGTGAAGACCTGCTCGACCCGCTGGTCGACCTCCTTCACGACCTGAAGCAGGTCGGCGCGGGTCTTCTTCAGGTCCTCCAGCTGCTCGGAGAGGAAGCGGTGCCGGTCCTCCAGGGCCGCGAACTCCTCCAGGGCCAGCGGGTTGACCTTGCCGAGCTGCTGGAAGGCGCGCTCGGCCGCCTTCAGCCGCTTCTCCTGCTCCGAACGGATGAACGGGCGGGGCTGGTTGCGCGGGTCGGCGCCCGCGGCGGAGCCGCTGTCGGACGCGGTGTCCGGGAGGGTCTCGCCGTCGGCGGGGGGCGAGGGCGGGACGGGCTGGTCGGGGCCGTACTCGGCGGTGAGGGCGCCCGCTTCGACGCCGAACTCCTCCAGCGCCTTCGCCTCCAGCTGCTCGATCCGCAGCCGCTTCTCGGCGCCCAGGACCTCGCCGCGGTGGACGGAGTCGGTGAGCTTGTCGAGCTCGGTCTTGAGCTCGCGGCCGCGGGCGCGGGCGGCGCCGAGGCCCTGTTCGCGGTCGGCGCGGGCGGCGGTGGCCGCGGCCCGCTCCTGTTCGGCGCGTTCCAGGGAGACCTCGACGTGGGCGAGGAGGGTACGGGCTCCGGCGGCGACCGCACCCGCGACGCGGGCCTCGTGGCGGAGCCGGGCGCGGCGCTGCTCGGCACGCGCGCGTGCGTCCCGTTCGGCGCGGGCGGCCCGGTCGAGGGAGTCGGCGCGGCCGGCCAGGCCCTTGACCCGCTCCTCGTGGGTGCGGACCTGGAGGCGGGCCTCCATCTCGGTCTGGCGGGCGTTGGACCCGTCGATGGCGAGCCGGTCGCGGACGGAGGTGTCGGGTTCCTCCTCGGCCGGTGCCTCCTCGGCGGCGAGCAGCCGCTCGGCCAGCTCCTCGGCCTCGGCGCCGGCGCGTTCCAGGGCCTCCTGGGCGCGGGCGACGGCGGCGGCGGTCCGCTCGGCCTCGCCGGCCGCTCCCCTGGCCTGGCCGGCGAGCCGTCCGAGGGCCTGGGCGACGGACGCCTTCTCCTTCTCGGCGGTACGCCGGAGGGCGTCGAGCTCCTCGACGCGGGCGGCGCGGGCCCGGCGGCGCTCGCCGGCCTCCTCCTTGGCGCGGGCCGACTCCTCGCAGCGGACGGCGAGTTCGGCGAGTTCGGCGGCGGCCTCGTCGACCTGGGCCTGGACTTCGAGGAGGCTGGGCGCGCCGGCCGAGCCGCCCTGGGCCCAGTGGGCGCCGAGGAGGTCGCCGTCGGCGGTGACGGCGGTCAGCCCGGGGTGGGCGCGGACGAGGTCGCGGGCCTCGTCGAGGCCGTCGACGACGGCGACCCCGTCGAGCAGCCGGTGGACGGAGCCCAGCAGGCCGGCGGGGCCGGAGACGAGCGCGGCGGCGGACACGGTGCCCGGGGGCAGCGGGGTCGCGGTCCGCTCGGCGGTCGTCAGGAGCAGGGTGGCGCGGCCGGCGTCCTGTTTGCGGAGGAGGCGGAGGGCCTCGACGGCGGCGGTGGGGCCGTCGGCGGCGAGGGCGTCGGCGGCGGCTCCGAGCGCGGCGGCGACGGCGACCTCGTATCCGGGGGCGACGGTGAGGAGTTCGGCGGCGGGGCCGAGGATCCCGGTGAGGCCGGCGGCGAGGAGGGCGCCGGTGCCGTCCTTGCGGCGCAGTCCGAGCGCGAGGGTGTCGTGCCGGGCGCGGGTGGCGGCCCGGCGGCGCTCGGCGTCGGCTGCCTCCTCGCGGGCGGCGCCGAGCGCGGCCTCCGCCTCGGCGAGGGCGCGGCGGGCCTCCTCGTACCGTTCGCCGTGCGCGGTGTCGGCGGCGTCGAGGTCGTCGACCTCGGCCTTGAGCTGTTCGTACTCCTCCTGGGCGGCGGCGGCCCGGTCGGCGGCCTCGTCGCGGGCGGCGGTGAGCCGGTCGATCTCGGCCTGGGCGGAGGCGGCGCGGGAGCGGGCGGCGTTGGCCTGGCCGTGCAGCCGGGCGAGGCCCTCGCGACGGTCGGCGAGGGCGCGGGCGGCGTCCTTGAGGCGCCGTTCCTCGGCGGCGAGGGCCCGCTCCAGCTCGGCCCGGTGCTCGACGGTGTCCTCCAGGGCCCGTTCGGCGGCCTCCAGGGCGGCCTCCAGCTCGGCCTCCTGTTCGCGGACGCGGGCGGCCTCGCGCTCCAGGTCCTCGGGGTCGCGGCCGCGCCGCTCCTCGGCGGGGGCGTCGCCGGCGCTCTTCACCCGGGCGTCGGCGAGGGAGACGGTGCCGCGGACGCGCTCGGCGAGCTGGGAGAGGGCGTACCAGTTCTGCTGGGCGCGCTCCAGGCGCGGGGCGAGGGCGCGGACCTCGGCCTCCAGCGCGGACTCGTGGGCGAGGGCGGTGCGCAGTTCCTCCTCGGTGGCCTCCTTGCGGGCCAGCAGGGCGGCCTCGTCGGCGAGTTCGGTGTGCAGGGCGCGCTGGAGGCGGACGAGGTCGTCGGCGAGGAGGCGCAGGCGGGCGTCGCGCAGGTCGGCCTGGATGACGACGGCGCGGCGGGCGACGGCGGCCTGCCGGCCGAGCGGCTTGAGCTGGCGGCGCAGTTCGTCGTTGAGGTCCTGCACGCGCGCGAGGTTGGCCTGCATCGCGTCGAGCTTCCGCAGCGCCTTCTCCTTGCGCTTGCGGTGTTTGAGGACGCCGGCGGCCTCCTCGATGAAGGCGCGCCGGCCCATGGGGTCGGCGTGCAGCACCGAGTCCAGCTGCCCCTGGCCGACGATGACGTGCATCTCGCGGCCGATGCCGGAGTCGGAGAGGAGGTCCTGGATGTCGAGCAGCCGGCAGGTGTCGCCGTTGATCTGGTACTCGCTGCTGCCGCCCCGGAACATGATCCGGGTGATCGTCACCTCGGCGTAGTCGATGGGCAGGGCGCCGTCGGAGTTGTCGATGGTGAGCGAGACCTCGGCGCGGCCGAGCGGGGGCCGCCCGGTGGTGCCGGCGAAGATGACGTCCTCCATCTTGCCGCCGCGCAGCGACTTGGCGCCCTGTTCGCCCATGACCCAGGAGAGCGCGTCCACGACGTTGGACTTGCCGGAGCCGTTGGGCCCGACGACACAGGTGATTCCTGGTTCGAACCTCAGCGTGGTGGCGGAGGCGAACGACTTGAATCCGCGGAGCGTCAGGGCCTTGAGGTGCACCCCGGGGACTCTACCCGGGGTGTCGCGTTTCGCCCGTGATCGCGCAGGGCAGACCCTCGGGTGACGAGGGGTGTGACACGGGGGGAAGAGACGATGACACGGGGAAGAAAAGAAGGGACGCCGAGGCGCCCCTTGCCTATTCAGCTGTTCCCACCTGAAGCCCTCGGGGCCGGGTGTCAGGTGAGCGCAGGCTCTGCCTGGGGTACGTCGAGGTCGATGCGGTCGAGCAGCGTCTCGCCCTGGTGCTGAGCGGCGGCAGCGCTGAGCGCGTCGTTCTCGGTCTGGATCCGTACGAGCTCGGATTCCAGGTCCTGGACGCGCTGCTGGAGCCGTCGCATCTCGGCGAGGAGTCGCGGGTCGGAGCCGCCGACGTAACCGAGAAGCGCCTTTGCCATGATGAGTGGTCCTCCACACTGAGTGACCGACCGATTGCGGTGTGGGTCGTGAGGGATGGATTCGCACCCGCGGTGCTCGGCAGTACCTGAGTCGTGCCGGTGTTCTACTGCCACACAGCTAAGGTGCGCGGGGCTTCCAGAGTCTCACCAAAAAGTTTGACGGTCAACACGATCACGCGCCGAACGGCCCGGCAGACGGGGAGTTCGCGGCCGCGTCGCAGGCGGCGGCGCCTCTCGACCCGTTGCCCCGGGGCGTGGCGATCATCCTTACCCGGGAAGCCTTGCACGACTGCCGAATCTTGGCAACCACCAGGTGCTTCGCCTGTTCACCGGCGTTCATCCACGCGAAACCGGCCCTCCGCCCGGCGCCCGCGAGGGGCGTCCGGAGGGAGGGCCGGCGAAGGTTCCGGGGGTGCGGGTCAGCGGATGGCGAAGCCGTCGTAGCCGCCGCGGGGGGTGTCCCATATCTCGGTGACGCCGTCCACGCGGCCGGGCGTGTCATCGGACCGCAGCCAGTCGAGGAGACGGTGGCAATTGTCACTCGGGCCCTCGGCCACCACCTGCACCCGGCCGTCGTCGAGGTTCAGGGCGAAGCCCTTGAGGCCACCGATCTCCAAGGCGTTTGCCCTGGTGAACCAGCGGAAGCCCACTCCCTGTACTCGCCCCCGCACCCAGGCGGTCATCCGTACGTCGTCGCTCATGGCTGCACGCTAGCGGGCGGATTGCCCGAACAGCACGTCGCGGCGGCTTCCCATGGCGTACAGTCCGACGGAATGCGCCTCACCCACACGGGTGCACACCTTTCGGCCACCCGTACGCAGCGTCACGCTCCGTACCGATCCATGCCGAAAGCAAAGGCCGCAAAGATCCAGCAAAGAGCCAGCTCAGGGAGGCAGGGCAGATGGGACGCCACCGTCGCTCCGGCGCCGCGCCCGCCGAGGCAGACTACGCGACCGGCACCGACCGCGGTCACGGGGGTACGCGCCGCAGGCGGCGCCACCCCGTCCGCAACGGACTGATCGGCGCCTCGGCGGCGGTCGCCGTCGGCGCCGCCGCGGTCGCCACCGGCCTGCTCCCCGGCGGGGAGACCCTCACCGCGGGCAGCGTGGGCAGCAGCCGGCCGACCACCGCGGAGTCCCGGCAGGCCCCGGAGCTGACCACCCAGGGCGGGGCGACCCGCACCCCGGCGGACACGGCGGCGGGCACGGGCACGAGCGCCCCGGCGCCCAGGAGGACCACGGCCTCCCCGAAGCCCAAGCCCACGCCCACCCCCACCAGGACCGCGACCCCCTCCCCCACGCCGTCGAAGACGCGCACCGCGGCCCCCGCGCCCGCCACCACCCAGGCGAAGCCGAAGCCCGAGCCGTCGAGGACCACCCCGGCCCCCACGCGGACCGCGACCCCGACGCCCGCCCCCACCACGGAGGCCACGGCCGAGGAGACGACGACGGCGGCGGGCTCCACCGCCGACCGCGCGGACGCGGCCGAGGCCGAGGTGCTGCGCCTGGTGAACGTCGAGCGCGGCAAGGTCGGCTGCTCGCCGGTCCAGCCGTCGGACGGCCTCGCCCGGCTGGCCGGCGCGTTCAGCGCCGACATGGCGAACCGCGGCTTCTTCGACCACACCGACCCCGACGGCGCCACCCCCTGGTCCCGCGCCCAGGCGGCCGGCATCACGAACCTCGGCGGCGAGAACATCGCGCGCGGCCAGGTCGACGCGACCGCCGCGATGGTCTCCTGGATGAACAGCGACGGCCACCGCGCCAACATCCTGAACTGCGACTTCACCACCCTCGGCGTGGGCGTCCACTTCGCCGACGGCGGCCCGTGGTGGACCCAGGACTTCGGCTACTGAGCCCTGGGACTCACATGGTCTTGAACTCGGTCCTCCCGGCACCCATCGTGAAGGTGCCGTCGGAGTAGAGCGCCGGGCGGGCCTCCTCGTGCTCCTCGGAGTACTGCTCGACGTGCCGGATCAGCGCCCCTTCCGGGACGGTGAAGTCGATCAGGGCGATGGCCACCCAGTAGGACAGCTCGCAGTCGTGGAAGAGGGGCACCTCCACCGTCGAGCCCCGACCGTCGGTGACCACCGCCCGGGCGCCGAAGGACCGGAAGGAACCGGTGCCGTTCTCCACCGCGCTGTAGGCGCAGACGAGGACGTAACCCTGCTGGTCGGGACGGTGGATGGTGACGGTCTCGCGCCCCGGGACGCGGGCGTCGCCGTCCAGGGCGATGTACGGCGGACCCGAGACCGAGCCCAGGCCCCGGTAGTAGACGGCGTCGTCCGACTTCTTCGCCCGCTCGCCCGGCGGGGTGACACGGGGCCCCGGGACGTACAGCGCGTACAGGTCGAGGTCCGCGCCGGCCTCCTGGCGCTCCTCGCTCCCGCCGTCCCATTCGAGGGTGGCGGTCACGACGAGCCCCGGCTCGTCCTTCCGCATGTCGATGGTCGCGTGACCGTCCTTGGTCAGCGTGACCTTCCCCAGCGGTGCCTTGGCGAAGGAGGCGGGAGCCGGCGGGGGCGCGAACGCCACGGCCTCGACGGGCGCCGGCGGGGGCGCGAAGGCGGGCGCGGGTACGGCCACCGGTGCCGGAGCCTGCGGCTCCGCCGGCGCGTCGTCCCCCGCCACCTCGATGCCGAAGTCCGTGGCCAGGCCCGCCAGGCCGGTGTCCCAGCCCTGCCCCACCGCCCGCGCCTTCCAGCCGCCCGCCCGCCGGTAGAGCTCGACCAGCACGGCCACCGTCTCCCCGTGCTCGAAGGGCGGCGGCGCGAAGGAGAACCGGTCGGTCCCGCACTCCACCAGCGCCCGCGGGGTCGCTCCCCCGTCGAAGCGGGCCGCCGGCAGCTCCGGGTCGACGCTGGCGACGATCGCGATGCGGTCGACACCGGCCGGCACCGCCGCCAGGTCCACGCCGATGGTCCGCTCCGACAGGGTCACCCCGTCGTGCGACGGATGGTTGTAGAAGACGAGGTCGTCGTCGCTGCGCACCCGACCGTCCGCGCCGAGCAGCACGGCGGAGACGTCGACGGCGGTCCCGGCCGAGGTCAGCGTGGTGCGGCAGTGGGTGCCGGTCAGCGGGACGTTGCCGCCCTTGGCGAGCGGGGTGGTGTCGGTGGTGGTCATGGTGGGCCTCTCAGGATGTGCGTACATCGTGAAGGACCGGACCGCTCCCCGTACGGCGAACACCGATTTCCTGTTCGACCCGACCGGCCGGCCTCACAGCCCGCTCACTTTTCGAAAGCGCGGTCTGGTGGTGAGTGGGCGGCGCGCGTACCGTGAGAGGCATGACCGACGATCTCGCCTTCGACGTGTTCGCGCGGGGATGTGCCTCGCGGGTGACCCTGGAGCACATCACCGGGCGGTGGGGCGGCCTCACCCTCGGGGCCCTGTACGAGGGGTCGTTCCGCTTCAACGAGCTGCGGCGGCGGGTCGACGGGGTCAGCGAGAAGATGCTGGCGCAGACCCTGCACGCGCTGGAGCGGGACGGCCTGGTGCACCGGGAGGCGCAGCCGGTCAATCCGCCCCGGGTCGACTACCGGCTGACCCCGCTCGGGCGGGACGTCGCCGAGCGGCTGGTCGGGCTGATCGGCCTGGTCGAGAGCCGGATGCCGGAGGTCGTCGCGGCCCGGGAGGCGTACGACTCCGGGCGCGCCGCCGTCACGGGCTGACGCGCGGCGGGCGCTGGCAGCGCGGGCAGAAGTAGCTGGAGCGGTTCATCCAGGCGCGGCGGCGCATCGGCGTGCCGCAGCGGCGGCAGGGCTCGTCCTCCCGCCCGTACGCGTCGAGCGAGCGGTCGAAGTAGCCGGACTCGCCGTTCACGTTCACGTAGAGGCTGTCGAAGCTGGTGCCGCCGGCGGCGAGCGCCGCGTTCATCACGTCGCGGACGTGGCCGAGGAGTTCGGCCGAGCGCGGGCGGGTGAGGGTGGCGGTCGGCCGGTCGTAGTGCAGCCTGGCGCGCCACAGCGCCTCGTCGGCGTAGATGTTGCCGACGCCGCTGATCAGCGACTGGTCGAGGAGCGCCCGCTTGATCGTGGTGCGGCGCAGGCGCAGCGCGGCCTGGAAGGCGGCGTCGTCGAAGGCGGGGTCCAGCGGGTCGCGGGCGATGTGCCCGATGACGTCGGGCAGCCCGTCGGCGCTGTCGGGGGCCGTGTCGTGCAGCGAGAGTCCGCCGAAGGTGCGCTGGTCGACGAAGCGGAGCTCCGTACCGGCCTCGTCGTCGAAGCGGACGCGGATCCGCAGGTGCTTCTCGTCCGGCGCGGCCTCCGGCTGCACCAGGAGCTGGCCGCTCATCCCGAGGTGGCCGAGGACGGAGGTGCCGGTGTCGGCGAGCGGCAGCCACAGGTACTTGCCGCGGCGCCGGGCCGGCTCGAAGCGCTGTCCGGTGAGCCGGGCGGTGAAGTCCGCGGCGCCGGCCGGATGGCGCCGCACCGCCCGGGGGTGGAGCACCTCGACGCCGGCCACGGTCCGGCCGGCGACCCAGCGCTCCAGTCCGCGCCGGACGACCTCGACCTCGGGCAGCTCGGGCACGGGACTCCTCCGGAGGGGTACGGGGGTGGTGGTCCTCGCAGCCTACCGCCAGGGACGGACAAGCCCGCGGCCTCCGGAAACGGCTCCGCCCGCCCCTGGCGGGGGCGGGCGGGAAGACTCCGCTGAAGGATGCGGGCGGTCGCGGGACGGCGGTCAGGCGGTGGCCGGTGCGGCCCCGTCCTTCCGGTCCTGCTCGCCGGTCGCGCCGGCTTCGGCGTCGGCCTTGGCCGCCGCCGCTCGCTCGTCCGCGGCCGCGCGGATCGCGCGCCACGCGGACTCGGCGGCCTGCTGCTCCGCCTCCTTCTTGCTGCGGCCGGTGCCGGTGCCGTACGAGACACCACCGACGCGGGCGGCAGCAGTGAAGGTCTTCTCGTGGTCGGGGCCCTCCTCGGAGACGAGGTACTCCGGCACGCCGAGACCCTCGGCCGCGGTGAGTTCCTGGAGGCTGGTCTTCCAGTCCAGTCCGGCACCGAGGTTGGAGGACTTCTCGATCAGCGGGTCGAAGAGCCGGTGCACCAGCTCGGAGGCCGCGTCGAGACCCTGGTCGAGATAGACCGCGCCGATCACCGCTTCGAGGGTGTCGGCGAGGATGGATGCCTTGTCCCGGCCGCCCGTGCCCTCTTCGCCCCGGCCGAGCCGGATGAAGGAGCCCAGGTCGAGGCCGCGCCCGACCTCCGCCAGCGCACGCGAGTTGACCACCGCGGCCCGGAGCTTGGCCAGCTGGCCCTCGGGCAGATCGGGGTGCGTGCGGTAGAGGGTGTCGGTGACCACCAGGCCGAGCACGGAGTCCCCGAGGAACTCCAGACGCTCGTTGGTGGGCAGACCGCCGTTCTCGTACGCGTACGAGCGGTGGGTCAGCGCACGCACCAGAAGGGCGGACTCGAGGTGATACCCGAGCCGCCCTTCCAGAAGCGTGTGGGACGAGGCGCTGTTGATGTTGTCAGACATCGTGCCTCTCACCAGCCCGCTCAGACCGAGAGGACCTGGCGCTTGTTGTAGGTGCCGCAGCTCGGGCACGCGATGTGCTGCAGCTTCGGCTCCTGGCAACGCTCACACGAAACCAGGGTGGGGACCGCAGCCTTCCACTGCGACCGGCGGTGGCGCGTGTTGCTGCGCGACATCTTCCGCTTCGGAACAGCCACGGCTACTTCTCCTGCTTCTCGTCGACACCGGTAGCGGCGTCGCTCATGTTGTCCTTCTCGTCGGCTCCCAGCGAACCGGCGAGTTCCTGCAGTGCCGCCCAACGGATGTCGGTGGCGTCGTGGTGGTGGTCCGGGTCGTCGTTCAGGTTGATTCCGCATTCGGAACACAGACCCGCACAGTCCTCCCGGCACACCGGCTGCATGGGCAGCGCGAGTACCACCGCGTCACGCAGCACGGGTTCGAGGTCGAACATGCCGTCCTCGAGGGGGGTCATGTCCTCGTCTTCATCGTCCTCGTCTTCCGAGGCCGCCTTGGCGCGGCCCCGGTCGTCGGAGTCGGGGTACGAGAACATCTCCTGGAAGTCCGCGTCGAGCTCCAGCTCGACGGGCTCCAGACACCTTACGCACTCCCCCTCGGCCGATGCACGGGCGGTGCCTGTGACAAGCACCCCTTCCATGACCGACTCGAGTCGGAGCTCGATCTCCACCGGAGCGCCCTCGGGCACTCCGACGACCCCCGCGACGCCGAGATCGGCGGGCGCGTCGACCGTGCGGGAGATCCGCTGAAGGGCACCGGGACGCCGCCCCAGCTCGTGTGTGTCGAACACGAGGGGGTTGCGGTGGTCGAGGCGCGTGCTCAGGGTTCTTCCTGCTTTCGGATCGTTCGCGTCGCAAGTTTCACGGGGGCTGCCGCTCGCGGGCAGCCTGGATCGCGGGCATACACGCGACCGAAGAGCCAGGATACTGGACGCTTCGCCCAGGGCCCAATCCGGCCCCTCGGCCGGCTACTGGCCCTGCTCGTACCGGCGCAGCTGCTCCAGGTCGATCATGCTCGTGTCGAAGAAGCTGGTCTCGTCGAGCGCGGCCGGCTGCGGCTGGACCTGGGGCTGCTGCTGGTAGCCGTACGGGTCCTGCTGCGGGTAGCCGTACGGGTCGACCTGCTGGGGCTGCTGCTGGTAGCCGTACGGGTCCTGCTGCGGGTAGCCGTACGGGTCCACCTGCTGGGGCTGCTGCTGGTAGCCGTACGGGTCCTGCTGGGCCGGGATCTGCGCGGCGACCGGGGCGGGCGCGGGGGCGGCGGCCGGCTCGGGGTCGGCGAGCTCGGCCAGGCCGGCGAGGTAGTCGGCGTCGCTGGTGTGCACGGAGTGGCCGAGGCCGTCCTGGGCGGCCATGTGCTCGCCGAGGGCGTCGGTGGCGATCCGGCCGTGCAGCTTCTGCCGGCCGCGACCGACGGCCTCCAGGGTCTTGGAGAGGACCGCCTCGAAGGCGCCCAGCTTGGCGTCCACGTACTCGTCGGCGCGCCCGATCAGCGTCTGCGGGTCCGCGCTGTACTCGGGGGCGTCCTCGTCGGCGTAGCCGTGCTCGTCCAGGCCCGGGCCGCGGCCGAGGAGCTTCTCGCGGCCGCGGTCGACGGCGCCGATGGTCTTGTTGAGGACGACCTCGAAGTTGGCGAGCTTGGAGTCGACGTACTCGTCGGCCTCGGCGCGGATCTCCTCGGCCTCGCGGCGGGCCTCGGAGAGGATCCGGTCGGCCTCCTCCTGGGACTGCCGGGCGATCTGGGTGTCGGAGACGATCGTGCCGCGCTCGGCGTGGGCGGCCTCGATGATCCGCTCGGCCTCCTGGCGGGCCTGCTCGACCATCTGCTCGCGCCCGCCGATGAGCTCCTGGGCCTGGGCGAGGGAGTTCGGCAGGGCGCCCTGCACCTCGTCGAGGAGGGCGAGCAGCTCGGCGCGGTTGACCACGCAGGAGGCCGACATGGGCATCGAGCGGGCGTTCTGTACGGTCGCGACGATCTCGTCGAGCTTCTTCTGCACGTCCACCGGGTGCTCGCCACTCTCTACAGCTGGATGGAGACGGACGGGACGACTGTAAGGGCAGTCGTGGCCCGTCCGACACCAGGTGACGGAGCGTCAGCGGCGGTGGCCGCGCGTCACTTCCGCCCGAGCCGCTCCGCGAGCCGGCCGAGGACCGCCGGGGGCACCAGGTGGGAGACGTCGCCGCCCCAGGCCGCGACCTCCTTGACCAGGGACGACGACAGGAAGCTGTACGTGGGGTTGGTGGGCACGAAGAGCGTCTCGACGCCCGACAGGCCGTTGTTCATCTGGGCCATCTGCAGCTCGTAGTCGAAGTCGCTGACCGCGCGCAGGCCCTTGACGATGGCGGGGATGTCGCGCTGCTTGCAGAAGTCGACGAGCAGGCCCTGGAAGGACTCCACCTCGACGTTGCCGAAGTCGGCGGTGACCTCGCGGATCAGCTCGATCCGCTCCTCGACCGTGAACAGGCCCTTCTTGGACTGGTTGATCATCACCGCGACGTGCACGACGTCGTACAGCTTCGAGGCACGGGCGATGATGTCGAGGTGTCCGTTGGTGATGGGGTCGAAGGACCCCGGGCAGACGGCGCGGCGCATCGTGTCTTCCTCGCTCTCCGGTGCGGTCATCGGTGGTCCTCGCCGGCCGTGACGCGGCCGTACCAGAACGTTCCCTCACCGTAGCGGCGGGAGCGCAGGGCCTCGAAGCCGTCCGGCCAGCCGAACTCCCCGCCCCGCGTGGCGCGCTCCACGGTGACGACGGCATCCTCGCCCAGCCAGCCCCCCGCGCGCAGTGTGAGGAGGATCTCGCGCAGCTCCTCGTCCGGGACTGCGTAGGGCGGGTCGAGGAAGACCAGGTCGTACGGCTCGGCCGGGGCCGGTCCGGTGACGATCTGCTCGGCCCTGCCGGTCCGGGCCTCGGCGCCGGGCAGGCCGAGCGCCCGCACGTTCTCCCGGACGGTGCGGGCGGCGCGGGCGTCGGCCTCGACGAGCAGGGCGTGGGCGGCGCCGCGGGAGAGCGCCTCCAGGCCGACGGCGCCGGAGCCGGCGTACAGGTCGGCGACCCGGGCGCCCTCGATGCCGAAGAGCGCCTCCCAGGTGGAGAAGAGGCCCTCGCGCGCCCGGTCGGAGGTGGGGCGGGTGCCGTTGCCCGGGGGCACGGCCAGGCGCCGTCCGCCGGCGGTGCCGGCGATCACGCGGGTCATCGGTTTCCTCGTCCTGCGTCGTCCAGTGCGTACGTCTCAGGATATGGCGGTACGGGCCGGGGGCGCGGTCAGCCCTTCTCCAGGTACTCCTCCCGCTCCTCGCTGAGCAGGGCGTCCAGGGCGGTGCGCAGGCCCGGGTGGGCCTCCAGGTCCGGGTCGGCGAGGACGAGGGCGGTGGCCTCCTCGCGGGCGGCGGCGATGACCTCCTCGTCGTCGATGACGGCGAGGACCCGGAGGGAGGAGCGGACGCCGGACTGGGCCTGGCCGAGGACGTCGCCCTCGCGGCGCTGCTCCAGGTCGATGCGGGAGAGCTCGAAGCCGTCGAGGGTGGAGGCGACGGCGCCGAGGCGCTGCCGGGCGGGGCTCGCCTCGGGCATCTCGGTGACGAGGAGGCAGAGGCCGGGGGCGGAGCCGCGGCCGACGCGGCCGCGGAGCTGGTGGAGCTGGGAGACGCCGAAGCGGTCGGCGTCCATGATCACCATGGCGGTGGCGTTGGGCACGTTGACGCCGACCTCGATGACGGTGGTGGCGACCAGGACGTCGAGCTCGCCGGCGGCGAAGCGGCGCATGACGTCGTCCTTGTCGTCGGGGTGCATGCGCCCGTGCAGGACGGCGATCCGGAGCCCGGCGAGGGGGCCGGCGGCGAGCTTCTCGGCGACGTCGAGGACGGCGAGCGGGGGGCGCTTCTCTGCCTCGTCCTCGGCGGAGGGCTTGCGCTTGGCCGCCTTCTTCTCGGCCGCCTGGTCGACGTCGTCGCCGATCCGGGGACAGACGACATAGGCCTGGTGCCCGTTCTCGACCTCCTCGCGGACCCGCTCCCAGGCGCGGGCGAGGAAGTGCGGCTTGTCGGCGGCGGGGACGACGTGGCTGGCGATCGGGGAGCGTCCGGCGGGGAGCTGGTCGAGGACGGAGGTCTCCAGGTCGCCGAAGACGGTCATGGCGACGGTCCTGGGGATCGGGGTCGCGGTCATGACGAGCAGGTGCGGCGGCTGCTTGCCCTTGCCGCGGAGCGCGTCGCGCTGCTCGACGCCGAAGCGGTGCTGCTCGTCGACGACGACGAGACCGAGGTCGTGGAACTTGACCTTGTCCTCGATGAGCGCGTGCGTGCCGATGACGATGCCGGCCTCGCCGGTGACCAGGTCGAGCAGGGCCTGGCGGCGGGCGGCGGCCCCCATGGACCCGGTGAGCAGCACGACCTTGGTGGCCTTGTCGGCGCCGCCGAGCATGCCGCCCTCGGCGAGCTCGCCCATCATCTCGGTGACCGAGCGGTGGTGCTGCTGGGCGAGGACCTCGGTGGGGGCGAGCATGGCGGCCTGTCCCCCGGCGTCGACGACGGCGAGCATGGCCCGCAGCGCGACCATGGTCTTGCCCGAGCCGACCTCGCCCTGGAGGAGGCGGTGCATGGGGTGGTCGGTGGCGAGGTCGTCGAAGATCTCCTTGGAGACCTTGAGCTGGCCGTCGGTGAGGGTGAAGGGGAGCTTGGCGTCGAAGGCGGTGAGGAGGCCGTCGGCGGCGGGGCGGCGGGGGACGGCGGGGAGCTGGGTGTCGGCGTGCCGGCGGCGGGCGAGGGCCACCTGGAGGACGAAGGCCTCGTCCCACTTGAGCCGTTCGCGGGCGGCGGCGATGTCCGCCTGGGTGCGGGGGCGGTGGATCAGGCGGAGCGCCTCGGGCAGTTCGGCGAGGCCGCGGCCCTCGCGCAGGGCCTCGGGGAGCGGGTCGACGGCGTCGGAGGCGCTGGGCAGGACGGCGTCGACGGCCTTGGCGATCTTCCAGGACTCCAGCTTGGTGGTGGCCGGGTAGATCGGGATGAGGGCGCCCGCCCAGGCGTCCACCGCCGCGTCGCCGTCGCCGCGCAGCAGCTCGTAGGCGGGGTGGGCGAGCTGGAGGCGGCGGTTGAAGAGGGAGACCTTGCCGGAGAACATCGCGCGCGTGCCGGGCAGCAGGTCGTGGTGGGGCTTGTGGACGCCCTTGCCGAAGAAGACCAGCTGGAGCCGGCCGTAGCCGTCGGTGATGGTCACTTCGAGCCGCTGGCCGCGGCCCTTCGCGCCGTTGAAGGTGTGCACCCGGGCGTCGGAGACCTGGGCGACGACCGTGACGTGCTCGTCGAGCGGCAGGTCGGAGAGGGTGGTCAGCTCGCCCCGCTCGGCGTACCGCCGCGGGTAGTGGTGGAGGAGGTCGCCGACCGTGTGCAGGTCGAGGGCCTCGGCCATGACCTTGGCGGTGGCGGGGCCGAGGGACTTCTTGAGGGGTTCGTCGAGCGCGGGCACGGGATCCATTGGACACCACTGCTCGGACACAGCGGGCATCCCGATTCCGGAAACTCGCGGACACGGACAGTGAGGCAAGCGCTACCCTGCTGGTATGCCGCAGGGCATCGGGCAGGGCTTGTCCGGGGGCGGGCCGCGGGCGCCGGCGGCGGGGGCGCCCGCCCCCGCGGTGGCCGCCCCGCCCGTCGCGCTGGCCGGCGCGCCCGCGCCCGTACACGCTCCGGCGCCCGAGCCCGCCCCCGTGCGGCAGCAGCCGCAGCCGCAGCCGGTGGCGCCCGAGGACGACGTGCCGGAGGAGGACGATCCGGACCTCGTGGAGTCGGCGCTCTCCGGGCACGAGCTGATCGTGCGCGAGCTCGGCGCCACCGTTGTGGAGGAATACACGAACGACTAGGGCCGTCTCGCTCGGTGGCCCGCACAAGGACCTTCCCGGCCATCCGGCTACCCTGGCTGGCGTGAAGGTCCTCGTCATCGGCGGCGGCGCCCGCGAACACGCCCTGTGCCGCTCTCTCTCCCTCGATCCCGACGTCACCGCTCTGCACTGCGCGCCCGGCAACGCCGGAATCGCCGAGGTCGCCGAGCTGCACCCGGTCGACCAGCTCGACGGCGGCGCGGTCGCCGCGCTCGCCACGGAGCTCGGCGCCGACCTGGTCGTCGTCGGCCCGGAGGCCCCGCTCGTCGCCGGTGTCGCCGACGCCGTCCGCGCCGCCGGCATCCCGGTCTTCGGCCCGTCCAAGGAAGCGGCGCAGCTGGAGGGCTCCAAGGCGTTCGCCAAGGACGTCATGGCCGGCGCCGGTGTCCCCACCGCCCGCAGCTACGTCTGCACCACCCCCGCCGAGATCGACGAGGCCCTCGACGCCTTCGGCGCCCCGTACGTCGTCAAGGACGACGGTCTGGCGGCCGGCAAGGGCGTCGTCGTCACCGAGGACGTCGAGGTGGCCCGCGCCCACGCGCTGGCCTGCGACCGCGTGGTCATCGAGGAGTACCTGGACGGCCCCGAGGTCTCCCTCTTCGCGATCACCGACGGCACCACCGTCCTCCCGCTCCAGCCCGCGCAGGACTTCAAGCGCGCGCTCGACGGCGACGAGGGCCCCAACACCGGCGGCATGGGCGCCTACTCGCCGCTGCCGTGGGCCGACCCGAAGCTGGTCGACGAGGTCATGGAGACCGTCCTCCAGCCGACCGTCGACGAGCTGCGCCGCCGCGGCACCCCCTTCTCCGGCCTGCTGTACGCCGGTCTGGCGATCACCAGCCGTGGTGTGCGGGTCATCGAGTTCAACGCCCGCTTCGGCGACCCCGAGACGCAGGTCGTCCTGGCCCGCCTGAAGACCCCGCTCGCGGGCGTCCTGCTGCACTCCGCCGACGGCACCCTCGCCGACCAGGCGCCGCTGGCCTGGCGCGACGACGCCGCCGTCACCGTGGTCGTCGCCTCGCACAACTACCCGGGCACCCCGCGCACCGGCGACCCCATCGAGGGCCTGGCCGAGGTCGCGGAGCAGGACGCGCCGCACGCGTACGTGCTGCACGCCGGCACCAAGCGGGACGGCGACGCGGTCGTCAGCGCGGGCGGACGGGTCCTCTCCGTCACCGCCACCGGTTCGGACCTGGCCCAGGCCCGCGAGCGCGCCTACGCGGCAGTCGGCCGCATCCGCCTTGACGGTTCCCAGCACCGTACGGACATCGCGCTCAAGGCCGCCCGGGGCTGACCCGGACGGGAGCGGGGGGGGGGGGGGGGGGGGCCGCCCCCCGCCCCCCCCCCCCCCCCCCCCCAACCCCAAAGCCAAACCCGAGCCCATCGGCGCGCCCGCCGGGGGGAGCGCGCCCGCCCCGCGCA
>NZ_JBHYKM010000003.1:148220-171965 GCF_042741435.1 Streptomyces sp. NPDC058955
GCCCCCACACACCCACGCACACCCCCCCCCACGCGCCCCCGCGCGCGCCCCGCCGCGGGCGCGGCGGCGCGCCCCCCTAAACCACCCCCCCCGCCCCCCGCCACCGGCACCACCTTTACCCAAAGCCATTCGATCGAGTGACGGCTCGGCCATCTGGATGACGCCCGCCGAAGCCCCAACTAGGGTGCGGCGCAGGCGTTCCGGCACTTGGCCCACCGGCATTGCGATGTCGGTGACGGGTGCCACAGTGGGGGAGTGAGCAACACCGCCACGGGTAGTCCCGTCCTGGACGGGGAGAGGGGGTGAGGTACGGCGTGTCCGGCAGCGGCTTCGGAAACGGCGGCAGCGACAGCAGCCTCGGCGAGGAGTGGGGCGTGCGGGCCGCGCGCTCCCGCGCCCTCGCGGTCCTCCGCGTCCGGGGGCGGGCGCTCGGCGCCGCGATCCTCCCCGCCGCCGTCGCCGTCGTGCTGTACGCGGGCGAGGTCACCGGCCACTTCACGGGGACGGGGTGGACCACCGCCCGCTGGATCGTGACCGTCCTCGCCGTCCTCGTCCTGCTGGCCGCCGCGGCCGTCGCCCTCGTCGTCGCCCGCGCCCGCCCGGCCGTGACGCCGACGGTGGAGCTCACCGAGACCGCCGCCCCCGATCTGCACCGCCTGGTGCGGGACCTGGCCGACCGGCTCGACGTGCCCGCGCCCTCCGCGATAGCCCTGACCCCGGACTGCGACAGCTGGCTGGAGGACCGCTCCCATCCGGCGCACCGGCGGGCGGCCGTCCCCGCCGGCGCCGGTCCGGTCCTCGTCATAGGCTCCCCGTTCCTCTGGTGGATGCGGGTCGGCGAGCTGCGGGCGGTCCTCGCCCCGGTCGTCGCCGGCACCGGCCCGGCCGCCGATCCCGACATAGCCGCCGCCCGCCGCTTCGTCCGCGGGCTCGACGCGGCCGTCGCCGTCCCCGGCGAGCCCGGCCTGGGCGCGCTGCGCCGGTTCGGCGCCCGGGGCGTGGGCCATGTGGCCCGGCTGCTGCTGCGGGCCTGCGGCACGCACGCCGCCGAGATGGAGCGCGGGGTCGCCGCCGCCGGATCCGAGCGGGCCCAGGCCGTGGACCACGGGGCCCGGATCGTCGCCCAGGAGCAGGTCGGCCTGGCCTACGCGGGCTGGGACCGGCTCCTCACCCGGGTCGCGCTGCCCGCCTGGCGGATGGGCCGCTGGCCGTCCGGGCTCGACGCGGGCGTGGTCTCCGCCCTGACCGAGCTGTCGAACCGCGACCGGCTCGCGGAGGGCTTCTCCTCCCGGCTCGGCGAGCGCCCGGCCTGCGACCTCCTGGAGGAGCCCGGCGCCGTCGACGAGGCCGCCTCGCTGCTCGCCGCCCGGCTCTTCCACGGCGGCCCGGCCGAGCCCGGCCCGGACTGGGCGCCGGTCGAGTGGAGCCGGTACCCGGAGGAGGTCGTCGACCGGAAGTGGCGCGCGGAGGCGGCCCGCCTCCACGACGTCCTCGACCGGCTGGCGACGGGCACCGCCCCGGGCGCCGCCGAGGGCCCGACCCTCACCCGCGTCCTCACCCACCTGACGGCCCCGGACCGGGGCGCCGCACCGCCGGAAGCCGACGCCCTCCCCGCCGTACCCCCGCACGCCGGGAAGGCCGACGAGGACGAGGTCGAGGCCCACGAGGACGAGGCCGACGGGGCCGGCGAGGACGACGAGGTCCGCAACCCCGCCGCCGACGCGCTCGCCGCCGCGCTCAGCGCCCAGGTGGCGCGCGAGGAGGCCGAGCGGGAGGCCCGGGCCGCGGCCGCCCCGGCGGGCGGAGGCATCGCCGGCTTCACCGGCCCGGACGGGCCCTGGCCGCTCTGTCCGCTGCTCCCGCCCCGTACCGGCCGGGACCTGCTCGCCGACCACGTGACCGCGCTGGTCTGCTGCGCCGCCGTCGACTCCACCGGTGCCGCGCCCGGGCTCGACTGGCTCGACGGGCCCGCGCTGCTCGTCGGCGGCGAGCGGGCGGTGGACCTCGGGCCGCGCGTGATGGCGCTGGTCGAGGAGGGCGATCCGGCGCCGCTGCGGGCCTGGCTCGGCACCACCGGCGTGCGCCCGGAGAAGCCCGTCCGGCTGCTCTGACCCCGCGCCAGGGGCCCCGCCCGGGGCCCCTGCCGGGGACCGCTCTACCGGAGGGTCGTGTTCCACCTTCATCGATTTCACGACGAACGGTGACGGACCGCGTGCGTTATGTGATGTGCTGGAGACCGGCACTGACAGAGGCACCATCCGCGGGCAGGGGCCCGCGGCACTGACCGGGGGAGTCGAGGAGGGGCGCGCCATGGGGGCGGAGCAGATCAGGCGCTGGGAGTCGGGTGCGCTCGCGCACGCGGTCTCCGATCCCTTCGGCCAGGGCCCGCTGCCCTGGCTGCGCGGTTCGGAGAACTACTTCGACGACACGGGGCAGATGGTGCCCTGGTACGCGGACGAGACGCTGGCCCGCGGCGGCGCGGGCGGACCCCGCACCGCCGACGACGTACGCCGCCAGATCAAGGGCTTCGCCTCCGGCGGAGCCGTGGCGCCCGGCGAGTCGATCGACTTCCACGTCACGGTGGACCCGCCGCAGCCGTTCTCGGTCGACGTCTACCGGATCGGGCACTACGGCGGCGACGGCGCCGCGAAGATCACCACCAGCCCGCGGCTCTCCGGCATCGTCCAGCCGCCGCCGCTCACCGCCGACCGCACGGTCTCCTGCCACCACTGGTGGCAGTCCTGGCGGCTCCAGGTCCCCAGCTACTGGTCGATCGGCGCGTACGTCGCCGTCCTCACCACCGCCGACGGGTACCGCTCCCACATCCCCTTCACGGTCCGCGACTCCCATCCGGCGGACCTCCTCCTCGTCCTCCCGGACGTGACCTGGCAGGCGTACAACCTCTACCCGGAGGACGGGCACACCGGCGCCAGCCTCTACCACGCCTGGGACGAGGAGGGCCGGCTGCTCGGCGAGGAGGAGGCGGCCACCACCGTCTCCTTCGACCGGCCGTACGCGGGCGCGGGCCTGCCCCTGCACGTGGGCCACGCCTACGACTTCATCCGCTGGGCGGAGCGGTACGGCTACGACCTGGCCTACGCGGAGACCCGCGACCTGCACGCCGGCCGGATCGACCCGACCCGCTACCGGGGCCTGGTCTTCCCCGGCCACGACGAGTACTGGTCGGCGCCGATGCGGAAGGCCGCCGAGCGGGCCCGCGACCAGGGCACCTCGCTGGTCTTCCTCTCCGCCAACACCATGTACTGGCACGTGGAGCTGGGCCCCTCGCCGTCCGGCGTGCCGGACCGGCTCCTCACCTGCCGCAAGCGCCGGGGCCCCGGCCGTCCCGCGCTCTGGCGCGAGGTGGACCGCCCCGAGCAGCAGCTCCTCGGCATCCAGTACGCGGGCCGGGTGCCCGAACCGCACCCGCTGGTGGTGCGGAACGCGGAGCACTGGCTCTGGGAGGCGACCGGCGCCGGCGACGGCGACGAGCTCCCGGGCCTGGTCGCCGGCGAGGCGGACCGCTACTTCCCGCGCACCCCGCTCCCCGAGCACGAGAGCCGCATCCTGCTCGCCCACTCGCCCTACCGGGACGGCGACGGCGTGCTGCGCCACCAGGAGACCAGCCTCTACCGGGCGCCGTCGGGCGCCTGGGTGTTCGCCTCCGGCACCTTCGCCTGGTCGCCCGCGCTGGACCGGCCGGGCCATGTGGACCCCCAGGTGCAGCGCGCCACCGCCAACCTGCTCGACCGCATCTGTAAGAGGGACTGACCGGGGCGCGCCCGCCCCGGTCGGCGGGCCCGCTCGCGCGTGCGAGAGAATCGGACCGTTCCTGGATCAACCTACGCGGAGGAACCGTGTCCGGATTCGTAGAAAAGCCCGAGCCCGTCGAGGTCCCGGGCCTGACCCACCTGCACACGGGCAAGGTGCGCGACCTGTACCGGAACGGGGCCGGCGAGCTCGTGATGGTGGCGAGCGACCGCATGTCCGCGTACGACTGGGTCCTGCCCACCGAGATCCCGGACAAGGGCCGCGTCCTCACCCAGCTGTCGCTGTGGTGGTTCGACCAGCTCTCCGACCTGGTCCCGCACCACGTGCTCTCCACCGAGCTGCCGGCCGGCGCCCCCGCCGACTGGGCGGGCCGGACCCTGATCTGCAAGTCCCTGGACATGGTCCCGGTCGAGTGCGTCGCCCGCGGCTATCTGACCGGCTCCGGCCTGGTGGAGTACGACGAGTCCCGCACGGTCTGCGGCCTCGCGCTCCCCGAGGGGCTGACCGACGGCTCCGAGCTGCCCGCGCCGATCTTCACCCCGGCGACCAAGGCCGCCGTCGGCGACCACGACGAGAACGTCCCGTACGAGGAGGTGGCCCGCCAGGTCGGCGCCGAGACCGCCGCCCTGCTGCGCCAGACCACCCTCGCCGTCTACGGCCGGGCCCGGGACATCGCCCGCGAGCGCGGGATCATCCTCGCCGACACCAAGTTCGAGTTCGGCTTCGAGGACGGGACGCTGGTCCTCGCCGACGAGGTGCTGACCCCGGACTCCTCCCGCTTCTGGCCGGCCGACCAGTGGCAGCCGGGCCGCGCCCAGCCCTCGTACGACAAGCAGTTCGTCCGGGACTGGCTGACCTCCCCGGCCTCCGGCTGGGACCGGAAGAGCGAGCAGCCGCCGCCGGCCCTCCCGCAGGAGGTCGTGGACGCCACCCGCGCCAAGTACCTGGAGGCGTACGAGCTGCTGACCGGCAAGTCCTGGTCCGACAGCTTCTAGCCGAACCGAACCGTACGGGTCCCCTCCCCGGGGGCCCGTACGGCTCCGGCGTATGCGGCCGTGCCGCGCACACGAAGAAGGCCCCGGTTCCTGAGAACCGGGGCCTTCACACTGAGCGGACGACGAGATTCGAACTCGCGACCCTCACCTTGGCAAGGTGATGCTCTACCAACTGAGCCACGTCCGCATGCGCCGTAGCGCGCTGCTAACTATACCCAACCTTTCGACCGCGCGAGACGCACCGCCGCATGACGGTTCTCCGCACCGAGCTTCGCGGCGGCGGAGGAGAGGTAGTTCCGGACCGTGCCGGGGGAGAGCGCGGCCCGCCGGGCGATCTCCGTGACGGGGGCTCCGTCGGCGGCGAGTTCGAGCACCTCGGCCTCGCGGGCGGTCAGCGGGGAGTCGCCGGCGGCGATCGCGTCGGCCGCCAACTCCGGGTCCACATAACGGTTTCCGGCGTGCACGGTACGGATCAGCTCGGCCAGCCGCTGGGCGCTGACGGTCTTCGGGGCGAAGCCGCGGACGCCCGCCGCGAGGGCCCGCTTGAGGTGGCCGGGACGGCCGTGGCTGGTCACGATCATCGTGCGGCAGTCCGGGAGTTCGTCCCGGATCGATGTGGCCACCGTCACACCGTCCGCCCCCGGCATCTGGAGGTCGAGGACGGCGACGTCGGGCCGGTGGGCGCGGGCCATGGCGAGCGCCTCGGGTCCGGTCGCGGCCTCGGCCACGACGACCAGGTCGTCCTCCAGGGCGAGCAGGGCGGCGAGCGCGCCCCGGATCAGGTGCTCGTCGTCGGCGAGCAGCACGCGTACGGGCTCGGTCACGCGACCGTCTCCCTCTCCTGTCGGGTGCCGGTCCGCTCCGGCACGGCCAGCGGCACCCGGGCGGTGACGCGGAAGGAGTGCGGGTCCTCGAACCCGGCCTCCAGGGTGCCGCCGACCGCGCCGAGCCGTTCGCGCAGCCCGGCGAGGCCGGAGCCGGTCCGGCCGGGGGCGCCGGCCCCGTCCCGTACCGCGGCCCCGTCGTTCTCGACGGTCAGCAGCACCTCGTCCGCCGTCCGCCGCAGGGCGATCGCGCAGCGGCGGGCGTCGCCGTGCCGCAGCACGTTGGTGGTGGTCTCGCGGACGACCCAGCCGAGCGCGGACTGCACGCCGGAGGGCAGCTCGACGGCGGGGGCGTCGACGGCGCAGTCGATGCCGGCGGCGTCGAGGACGCCCCGGGCGCCCTCCAGCTCGACCCGCAGATCGGCCTCCCGGTAGCCGCGGACGACCTCCCGGACCTCCCGCTGGGACTCCTGGGCGATCCGCTGGACCTCGACCATCTGGTCCACGCCCTCGGGGCGGCCGCGCCGGGCGAGCTGGACGGCCAGCTCGCTCTTGAGGGCGATCACCGACAGGTTGCGGCCCATGACGTCGTGCAGGTCGCGGCCGAAGCGGAGCCGCTCCTCGGCGACGGCGAGCCGGGCCTTCAGGTCGCGGGAGCGCTCCAGCTCCTGGACGACGCCGAGCAGCCAGGAGGAGAAGCCGCAGGCGCCGGCGGTCCCGCAGCCGCCGACGGCGACGGCGAGGACGGTGGCGGCGCCGGGGAGCAGGCCGTGGCCGAGCAGGACGACGGGGAGCGCGGTGACGAGACCGGCGCCGCCGGCCACGTACAGCATCCGCCGGACGCCGTCGACGCAGAGGGCGAGCGTGCCCACGGTGAAGATCGCGGTGCCGACGATCACGCTCGCGTTCACGGAGGCGTCGGGCAGCGCCCCGGCCGTCCACAGCACGACGACGGTCAGGTTGCCGGTCGCGGTCGTGGCGGCGACGCCGGTCGCGAGCCGGACGGGCCGGGGCCGGACGCCCGTGGTGTGGTCGAGGCCGCGGGAGGCGAGGACCGCGCAGAGCACCGCGTGGACGAGGACCCACAGACAGAGCCCGACGGCGCCGGCGGTGGAGAGCGGGCTGTCGGCCGAGCGGGAGAGCGGGATGCCTCCGAAGGCGAACAGCTCGATCGGTACGAACAGGTGGAAGGTCCAGCGGGTGTACAGCTCGACCTTCCCGGCGACGCTGCGCCGTGACCACCATCCCGTCATCGCGGACATCCGTCCCCGTCTCCCCTCCGGTCCCGCCCTAGCGCCGCGGTTCCCAGCGGAACCAGTGGCGGACCGCCCACCCCGTCAGGACGCCCCAGGCCACTGTATTGAGCGCGGCGGTGAGCAGGCTGCCCGCGTGGGCGGTGCCGAGCCAGCCGGCCCGGACGAACTCCATGACGCCGCTGAGCGGCAGCAGCTGGGCGAGGTCGGCGGCGAGGTCGGGCAGGGCCTCGCGGGGGACGAAGAGGCCGGAGCCGAAGGAGGAGACGAGGAAGAGCGGCAGGGTGGTGAGGCCGGCGCTCTCGACGGTGCGGGTGATGGTGGTGGTGACGGCGGCGAGCCCGGCGAGCAGCGCGATCGCGGCGGCGAGGCCGAGGACGAGCAGGTCGGGGCGGGCGGGGGCGTCGAGGTCGAGCAGGGTGAAGCCGCCGACGGTGAGGATCGCGCACTGGGCGAGGGCGATGGAGGCGGCGGGCAGCGCCGCGCCGGCGAGGATCTCGGGGTCGGTGGCCTCGCCGGTGCGCAGCCGCTTGAGGACGAGTTCCTCGCGGCGGGCGACGAGGCTGGAGGTGAGGCTCATGTAGACGACGAGCAGCAGGACCATGCCGGTGCCGCCGATGAGGGTGGCGGCGCCGAGGGAGCTGCCGAGGGTGGCCTCGTCGACGCCCTTGAGGGACGACCGCAGCAGGAAGATCATCAGCAGCGGCATGACGGCCGCGATGAAGAGGTTGTTGCGGTTGCGGCCGAGGAGGGTGAGTTCGGCCCGGCCGAGGGCGGCGAGCCGGGTGAGGGTGGTGGACGGGCGGCCGGTGGGGGCGGTCGTCGTACTCATCGGATCACGGTCTCCTTCGGGTCGGCCGGGGCGTCCTCCGTGCGGGAGGCGATGTCGAGGAACGCCTCTTCGAGGGAGGCGGAGCGCGCGTCGAGTCCGTCGAGCCGGACGCCGTGGTCGCGGGCCCAGTCCAGGAGCGCGCTGAGGTCGTCCTGGAGGGCGTGGGTGCGGATCTCGATCCGGCCGCCGTCCTCGGCGGCCTTCAGGCCCAGCGGCAGCCGGGCGGCCGGCACGCCGGCCGGGAGCGCGAAGCGGATCCGGGCGGGCTGGGCGGCGGTGACCTCGGCGGGGGTGCCGGAGAGGACGATCCGGCCGCGGTGCATGATCGCGAGCCGGTCGGCGAGCGTCTCGGCCTCCTCCAGGTAGTGGGTGGTGAGGAGGACGGTGGTGCCCTGGTCGCGCAGGGCGCGGACGAGCTCCCAGGTGTCGCGGCGGCCCTCGGCGTCGAGCCCGGTGGTGGGTTCGTCGAGGAAGAGGACCTCGGGGCGGCCGAGGAGGGCGCAGGCGAGGTCGAGGCGGCGGCGCTCGCCGCCGGACAGCTGCTTGATCCGCACCTTCTCGCGGCCGGTGAGGCCGACGGCGCCGAGCGCCTCGGCGGCGGGCCGGGCGCCGCTGGTGCAGCCGGCCCACATGCGTACGGTCTCGGCCACGGTGAGGTCGGAGGGGAAGCCGCCCTCCTGGAGCATGACGCCGATGCGGGGGCGGACGACGGCGCGTTCGCGGTACGGGTCGTGGCCGAGGACGCGGGCGGTGCCGCCGGTGGGGGCGGCGAGGCCCTCCAGGAGTTCGACGGTGGAGGTCTTGCCGGCGCCGTTGGTGCCGAGGAGGGCGAAGATCTCGCCCCGGGGCACGGAGAGGGAGAGGCCGCGCACCGCCTCGAAGCCGCCGGCGTAGGTGCGGCGCAGGTCGTTCGCCTCGATCGCGTGAGTCATGGCTCCAGCCTTCCGTCCGTCCGCGGCGGAGGGCAGTGCGCGCTGTCATCACCCCGACTGACAAATGTCATGGGCGCATTCCGGAAACGCAGAAGGACCCGGTTCCTGAGAACTGGGTCCTTCTCCCTGAGCGGACGACGAGATTCGAACTCGCGACCCTCACCTTGGCAAGGTGATGCTCTACCAACTGAGCCACGTCCGCATTGCTCCCGACCGACTTTCATCGGGCGGTGCGAGCACCACTCTACCTGATCCACCGGAGTGGTTGGTAACCGTGATGCAGAGCGGGTGACAGGGATCGCACACTGCGCCTTCCCCCTGGAAGGGGGACGTTCTACTACTGAACTACACCCGCACGCTGCTGTGGGACTCGGCTTTTCGGCCTCGCCCCTCGGCGTGATCCAGACTCTAGCCGATCAAGGGGGGTGGAACGCAAATCCGGTCCGCCGCCCTCCCCGGCGGGCGTCAGCTCGCCGCGCGGAACGCCTCGTAGACCCGCTTGGGGATGCGGCCCCGGGCCGGCACGTCCATCTTGTTGGACTGGGCCCAGGCGCGGACCGCCGCCGGGTCGGGGGCGAGGGCCGTGTGCTTGTACGCGGTGGTGGCTCCGGTCACACCGGAGGCCGCCTTGCCCGTCTGCTTCCGCCCGGCCGCGAGGTAGGGCGCGAGGGCCTTGCGGAGTTTCTTTGCATTGGCAGCATTCAGGTCGATCTCGTACATCTTCCCGTCGAGCCCGAACGCGACCGTTTCCGCCGCTTCTCCGCCGTCGATGTCGTCGGAGAGGGTGACCACCACTCGCTGCGCCACGGATATCGGTCCTTTCCTGTGGCCCGCCACCTGTCAACGGCTATGGGTACGCCTCTGACGTGCGGTGACACCAGGCCGCTGGCTGCCCGGGGACATTACTGTTTCCCTCTGGATTCCTTTGTACAGCGATGGGCGTCGCATTGTGAAGCCCTGTCAATTGTCTCAGCGTGTCCCGGGGCAAAGGGGCGCGCAATATTTCACTCGCATTTCATGTGCGGCGGGGTGTACGGAGGTTTGGAGTGGATCATCGCGGGGAGTGGCTTCCGGCCAGGGCATTTGTAGGATCCTTCAGATCTCTACCCGCGTAGAATTTGGAGGCAGGTACGCTGAGGGAACCGCCCACGCAACACACCACCGGGAGTGCCAGTGGCACGCGTCGTAGTCGACGTCATGCTCAAGCCGGAGATCCTCGACCCGCAGGGACAGGCGGTGCAGCGTGCACTGCCCCGCCTCGGGTTCGCCGGGATCGCCGACGTCCGTCAGGGGAAGCGCTTCGAGCTGGAGGTGGAGGGACCGGTCGACGACGCCGCCCTCGCCCGCATCCATGAGATGGCCGAAACCTTCCTCGCCAACACCGTGATCGAAGACTTCGTCGTGAAGGTCGAGTCGTGACCGCTCGCATCGGCGTCGTCACCTTCCCCGGCACGCTCGACGACCAGGACGCGCTGCGCGCCGCCCGCCTCGCGGGCGCCGAGCCGGTCTCGCTGTGGCACCGCGACAAGGACCTCAAGCAGGTCGACGCCGTGGTGCTCGCCGGCGGCTTCTCCTACGGCGACTACCTGCGGGCCGGCGCCATCTCCCGCTTCTCGCCGGTGATGGAGACGATCATCGAGCAGGCGAAGGCGGGCATGCCCGTCCTCGGCATCTGCAACGGCTTCCAGATCCTCACCGAGGCCCATCTGCTGCCGGGCGCGATGCTCCGCAACAACCACCTCCACTTCATCTGCCGCGACCAGAAGCTGCGGGTGGAGAACGCGGAGACCGCCTGGACCTCGGACTACGTCCGGGGCCAGGAGATCGAGGTCCCGCTCAAGAACATGGACGGCCGGTACGTCGCCGACGAGCGCACGCTCGACGAGCTGGAGGCCGAGGGGCGGGTGGCCTTCCGCTACCTGGACATGAACCCCAACGGCTCGCTGCGCGACATCGCGGGCATCACCAACGCCGCGGGCAACGTGGTCGGCCTCATGCCGCACCCCGAGCACGCCGTCGAACCGCTGATCGGCACCGGCAAGACGGACGGTCTCGGTTTCTTCACCTCGATCCTCAAGAAGCTGGTCAACGCCTGATGAGCCTCGACACCGTCAAGCACGCGAGCGAGACGCCGGACAGCGAGCAGCCCTGGAAGGAGCTCGGCCTCAAGGAGGACGAGTACGCGCGCATCCGCGAGATCCTCGGCCGCCGTCCCACCGGCGCCGAGCTCGCCATGTACTCGGTCATGTGGTCCGAGCACTGCTCCTACAAGAGCAGCAAGGTCCACCTGAAGCAGTTCGGCGAGAAGACCCCGCAGAACGACGCCATGCTCGTCGGCATCGGCGAGAACGCCGGCGTCGTCGACGTGGGCCAGGGGTACGCGGTCACCTTCAAGGTCGAGTCGCACAACCACCCCTCGTACATCGAGCCCTACCAGGGCGCGGCCACCGGCGTCGGCGGCATCGTCCGCGACATCCTCGCCATGGGCGCCCGCCCGGTCGCGGTCGTCGACCCGCTCCGCTTCGGCGCGGCCGACCACCCCGACACCAAGCGCGTGCTGCCCGGTGTCGTCGCCGGCATCGGCGGCTACGGCAACTGCCTGGGCCTGCCGAACATCGGCGGCGAGGTCGTCTTCGACTCCTGCTACCAGGGCAACCCGCTCGTCAACGCCGGCTGCATCGGCGTGATGAAGCACGAGGACATCCACCTCGCCAAGGCGTCCGGCCCCGGCAACAAGGTCATCCTGTACGGCGCCCGCACGGGCGGCGACGGCATCGGCGGCGTCTCGGTCCTCGCGTCCGAGACCTTCGACGACACCAAGCCGACCAAGCGCCCGGCCGTCCAGGTCGGCGACCCGTTCCAGGAGAAGCTCCTCATCGAGTGCACCCTGGAGATCTTCCAGGAGAAGCTGGTCGCCGGCATCCAGGACCTCGGCGGCGCCGGGCTCTCCTGCGCCACCTCCGAGCTGGCCTCGGCCGGTTCCGGCGGCATGCGGGTCGACCTGGAGAAGGTGCACCTGCGCGACGCGACGCTCTCGCCCGAGGAGATCCTCATGAGCGAGTCGCAGGAGCGCATGTGCGCGATCGTCGAGCCGCAGCACGTCGACCGCTTCCTGGAGATCTGCGAGAAGTGGGACGTCATCGCGGTCGTCATCGGTGAGGTCACCGAGGGCGAGCGGCTGGAGATCTTCTGGCACGGCGAGCAGATCGTCGACGTGCCGCCGCGCTCCGTCGCCCACGAGGGCCCGACCTACCACCGGCCGTTCGCCCGCCCGGACTGGCAGGACGCGCTCCAGGCCGACGACGCCGGCAAGCTGCCCCGGCCGCAGAACGGCGCCGAGCTGAAGGACCAGGTCCTCAAGCTCGTCTCCTCGCCGAACCAGGCCTCGAAGTCCTGGATCACGGACCAGTACGACCGGTTCGTGCAGGGCAACACGGTCCTGGCGCAGCCCGAGGACGCCGGCATGGTCCGCATCGACGAGGAGACCAACCTCGGCGTGGCCATGGCGACCGACGGCAACGGCCGGTACGCCAAGCTCGACCCGTACACCGGCGCGCAGCTCGCGCTGGCGGAGGCGTACCGCAACGTCGCCGCCTCCGGCGCCAAGCCGCTCGCCATCTCGGACTGCCTGAACTTCGGTTCGCCCGAGGACCCGGCCGTCATGTGGCAGTTCGCCGAGGCCACCCGTGGTCTCGCGGACGGCTGCTTCCAGCTGGGCACCCCGGTCACCGGCGGCAACGTGTCGCTGTACAACCAGACCGGTGAGGTCGCCATCCACCCGACGCCCGTCGTGGCCGTCCTCGGTGTGATCGACGACGTCAACCGCCGTACCCCGATCGCCTTCGCGGAAGAGGGCCAGCTCCTCTACCTGCTCGGCGACACCAAGGAGGAGTTCGGCGGCTCGGCCTGGTCCGAGGTGATCCACCAGCACCTCGGCGGCATGCCGCCGGCCGTGGACCTCGACCGGGAGAAGCTGCTCGGCGAGATCCTGATCTCGGGCTCCCGCGACGGCATGATCGACGCGGCGCACGACCTGTCCGACGGCGGTCTCGTGCAGGCGGTCGTCGAGTCCTGCCTCCGCGGCGGGAACGGCGCGCGCCTGGTCGTCCCGGAGGGCCTGGACGCCTTCACGTTCCTCTTCAGCGAGTCGGCCGGCCGTGCGGTCGTCGCCGTCCCGCGCAGCGAGGAGCTCCGCTTCACCGACATGTGCGGCGCCCGCGGCCTGCCGGCGACCCGCATCGGCGTCGTCGACGGCGACGCGATCGACGTGCAGGGCGAGTTCGCGCTCTCCCTCGCGGAGCTGCGCGAGGCGCACGAGGCGACCATCCCGGGCCTGCTGGCCTGACGTCCGTCCGTGACACGGCCCCCGTCCTCGGACGGGGGCCGTTCGCGTTCACTCCGCCGGGCCCCAGAAGGCGTCGGACTCGGTGATGTCCGCGACGCACTCGTCGACATCGGTGATCTTGCCGCCGACCGTCGTGAACCAGAGACCGCCGTCCATCTCGATGCCCCGGTCGCCCCGGTCGGCATGCCACCGGTGGACGGACATGACATGGCCCCGGCCGTCCGGGTAGACGCCCTTGAGCTCCACGCGGAAGGTGCCGTCGGTCAGCTCCATGAGCTTCCCGAAGTGGGCCAGGATGTTGTCGCGTCCCTTGAAGTGCCCGGACATCTGGCTCTCGCCGGGCGAGTGGTGTGTGCAGTCGCCGGTCATGAGGGAGGCGAGCGTCTCCATGTCGCCGGCGGTGAACGCCTCGTACCCTCGGCGCACCAGAGCCGCGTCGGGGTGCTCGTGATGGGTCATGGTCCCGCCACTGCCTTTCGTGAGGGTTCGGCCCCCTCCTCCAAGTCTCGGCGTTAGCCTCGGCCCATGCCACCCGCCAGGAAACGCGCCCGCAGCTACGACCCCGCCAAGATCAGGACCGCCGTCTCCGCCCAGTTCGGGCATGTACGGGACGCGGTCCTCGCCCTGCCGCCGGAAGCCCTCGACGGGCCCACGCGGCTGGGGGAGTGGACGGTACGGGAGCTGGCCGGGCACATGACGATGGCGCTCGGCTCGGTCGTCCGCGGCCTCGAAGGCCCGGAGCCCGCCCGCCGCGAACTCGTCGTCCTGGACTGGCCCCTGGCCACCGCCACCGCCGCCGCGCGGATCGACGAGGACGTCCGGGCCCTGGACACCGCCGACCTGCCCGGCCTGTACGCGCGCGTGGCGGACGATTTCGCGAAGGCGCTGGCCGGCGCGGACGGCGAGCGGCTCGTCCCGACCCGGTTCGGCGCCATGACCCTCGCCGACTTCCTCGTCACCCGCACCGTCGAGCTGGTCGTCCACACCGACGACCTCGCCGCGGCGACCGGGGCGGAGATCCCGTACGACCGGCAGGCGCTCGCCGCCTGCACCCGGCTGCTCGCCGACGCCCTCGCCGTGAAGGCCCCCGGCGGCTCGGTGGAGGTGCGGATCCCGCCGTACGCGGTGGTGCAGTGCGTGGAGGGCCCCCGGCACACCCGGGGCACCCCGCCGAACGTCGTCGAGACGGACCCGCTGACCTGGATCCGGCTGGCCACCGGGCGTACCGGATGGGCGGCCGAGCTGGACGCGGCCCGGATCGCCGCCAGTGGCGAGCGGGCCGATCTGTCGGGACTGCTGCCCGTGATGGGCTGAGCCGGGGCCCTCGGAGCGAACCCGGACGCCCGGAGGGAACCCGGCACCGGCCGGCCGCGTCCCACCGGCATGCCGAAGCCGCGCAGCACCATCCTCGCCGCCGTCCTGCTCGCCGCTCTCACCGCCTGTGCCCAGCAGGCGGATGCGGGCGGCGGCGCGGGCGATCCCGACCTGCCGCTCGCCGGCACCCACTGGACGGTCGACGCGGTCACCGTCGACGGCGCCCGGTCGACCGCCCCCGACGGGGCCCGGGTGGACTTCACCGCGGAGGGCCGCGCCCAGGGCGACACCGGCTGCAACCACTTCGGCGCGGCCTTCGCCGTGGACGGCACCACCGTCACCGTCACCTCGGAGGAGGTCACCGAGCGGGGCTGCCCCGACGACCGGCAGCGCTTCGAGACCGCCTTCCTCGCCGCCTTCACCGGCCCCCTGAAGGGCACGCAGAAGGACGGCACGCTCACCCTCGTCTCCGCGGACGGCGGGAGGAAGGTCGAGCTGACCGCCGAACCGTCCGCCCCGCTCCGCGGCACCACCTGGAAGATCGACGGCCTGGTCTCCCAGGACAGCGCCGCCTCCCTCCCGGCCGGCGCGGGCGACAAGGCGCGCCTGGTGATCGGCGCGGACGGCAGGATCACCGGCAATCTGGGCTGCAACGGCTTCTCCGCGACCGCGACGATCGACGAGAAGGCCCGCACCCTCACCGTCGACGGCCCGGCCGCGACGACCCGCATGATGTGCACCGGCCCCCAGATGGAGCTGGAGACCAAGCTCTACGACCTCCTCGACGGCCCCCTCTCCTACCGGGTCGACCACCGGACCCTGAACCTCACCGACGGCGGCGGCGAGGGCCTGACGGCCCGGGCGGAGCCGGCTCAGTAGCGCAGCAGCCCCGCGTCGATCCGCTCCCACGCGGCCCGCAGCCCGGCGAGCCTCTCCTGCTCGAAGGGCGCCCGGTCGGCCTGCTCGCGGGTGTCCCCGGCGAGGTGGAAGAGCTGGTCGCGGCCGGACTTGCCCCGGTAGTACTTCCAGTCGCCGCGGCGCAGCGCCCGCTCGCCCCGCACCCGCCAGAAGAGGTCCCGCTCCGGCACGGCCTCGCCGCGCAGCAGGTGCCCGGCGAGGCTGGTGCCGTCGAGCGGGTAGGCGGGGTGGGGGCGGGCGCCGGCCAGGTCGAGCAGGGTCGCCGTCCAGTCGGGGGTGAAGACCGGCAGGTCGCTGACCTGGCCGCCGTCGATCCGGGCGGGCCAGCGCAGGATCGAGGGGACGCGGATGCCGCCCTCCTGGAGGGAGCCCTTGTTGCCGGCGAGCGGCCAGTTGTAGGAGAAGCGCTCGCCGCCGTTGTCGCTGGCGAAGAAGACGAGAGTGTCCTGCTCCTGGCCGGAGCGCCGGAGCGCGGTGAGGACCTGTCCGATGGAGCGGTCGAGGTCCTCGACCATCTCCTTGTACTTCTCGACCGAGCCGCCGTCCTGGTGCCAGAGCGCGGAGCGGTCGCCGGCCTTGATCCGGCGGACGATCTCGGCGCTCGCCTCCTCGTCGCCGTCGGCTATCCACGGCCAGTGCGGGGTGGTGAAGTTCAGGTTCAGCAGCCACGGGCGCTCGTGGTCGCGGCTGACGTACTCGCTCGCCCGCTCGGTGAGGATCCGCGTGTAGTAGCGCAGGTCCTTGTAGGCGGCGTCGCCCTCGTAGAGGTCGTACTCGCCGCCGAGGCCGAGCTTGGAGTAGTACTCCAGGGCCCCGCCGAAGTTGCCGAAGAACTCGTCCCAGCCGGACTTGGTGGGGGAGTAGTCGGGGAGGTGGCCGCAGTGCCACTTCCCGATGAGGGCGGTGGCGTACCCGGAGTCCCGGAGCAGCGAGGCGAGCGTGGGGTGGGTGGGCTCCAGGCCGACGGACTTGTCGGCGATCGGCTCGGCGAGCCCGCCCTTCGTACGGCCCGGGTAGCGGCCGGTGTAGAGGCTGAAGCGGGTGGGGGAGCAGGTCGCCGAGCCGGAGTAGGCGTCGGTGAAGCGGACGCCGCCGCGGGCGAGCCGGTCGAGGTGCGGGGTGCGGATGTGCGGGGAGCCGTACGAGGAGAGGTCGGCCCAGCCGAGGTCGTCGCCCAGGATGAAGAGGATGTTCGGCCGGCGGGAGTGGCGGCGCGGGTGGGCGGCCCGGAAGGGGCGCTCCGCGGGGGCGGCGGCCTCGGCGGGCGCGGCGCCCAGGGCGGCCGCGGCGGCGGCACCGGCGGCAGCCCCGCCGAGGGCGCGGCGGGACAGGGACGTGGACATGCGGGATCTCCAGACGGAGCGAAGAGAAAAAGAAAAAAGGGGAAGAAGAAGGGGGAGAAGAAGGGCCGCGCGTTCAGGCGCGGCGACAGCCGGCGCTCGCGACACGGACGAGGTCCACGTGCCGGCGCCGGACGAGGGTGACCGAGCGGTCACGCGGGGGCTGCATGGGCCAGGAGCCTGGTCGAGGGGGCAGGGGAGCGTCAACGCCGTCGGGGTGGGTCGACGCGCGTAGTTCGCGTGATCGAAACGCTCGCGAAACCCCCGGTGCGTGCGTTCTGCGTCACATCCCGGGCGGTCTCCCGGGCAGGTGCGGGCGGGTGTCCGGAGGGGGGTCGGTGGCCGGGAACCCTTCCCCCGCCTGCCTTGTAGGCCCCTCCAAGTTCGCGGCGATCTCTTGGTGCGATCCTACGGGCGCCGTCCGCGCCCCGATCTCCCATTCGGACCAGCGGTCGAGGTCCCCTAGACTCGAAGACGTGCCACGTGGTGACGGTCGACTCAATCACGACCTGCTTCCCGGCGAGAAGGGCCCCCAGGACGCTTGCGGCGTCTTCGGTGTCTGGGCTCCGGGTGAAGAGGTCGCAAAGCTCACGTACTTCGGGCTCTACGCCCTCCAGCATCGGGGTCAGGAATCCGCGGGAATCGCGGTCAGCAACGGCTCCCAGATCCTCGTCTTCAAGGACATGGGCCTCGTGTCCCAGGTCTTCGACGAGACCTCTCTCGGCTCCCTCCAAGGTCATATCGCGGTCGGTCACGCCCGCTACTCGACCACCGGAGCGTCCGTGTGGGAGAACGCCCAGCCGACCTTCCGGGCCACCGCCCACGGTTCGCTGGCGCTCGGCCACAACGGCAACCTGGTGAACACGGCGCAGCTGGCCGAGATGGTCGCCGACCTTCCCAAGAAGGACGGTCGCGCCACCCAGGTCGCCGCCACCAACGACACCGACCTGGTCACCGCGCTCCTCGCGGGCCAGGTGGACGAGGACGGCACGCCGCTCACCATCGAGCAGGCGGCCGCGAAGGTCCTCCCCGAGGTCCGGGGCGCCTTCTCCCTCGTCTTCATGGACGAGCACACGCTCTACGCGGCCCGTGACCCGCAGGGCATCCGCCCGCTGGTCCTCGGCCGGCTGGAGCGCGGCTGGGTGGTCGCCTCCGAGTCCGCCGCCCTCGACATCTGCGGCGCCAGCTTCGTCCGCGAGGTCGAGCCGGGCGAGCTGATCGCGATCGACGAGAACGGCATCCGCACCTCGCGATTCGCGGAAGCGAAGCCCAAGGGCTGTGTCTTCGAGTACGTGTACCTGGCGCGTCCCGACACCGACATCGCCGGCCGGAACGTCTACCTCTCCCGCGTGGAGATGGGCCGCCGCCTCGCCAAGGAGGCGCCGGTCGAGGCCGACCTGGTCATAGCGACGCCGGAGTCCGGCACCCCCGCCGCCATCGGCTACGCGGAGGCCTCCGGCATCCCGTTCGGCGCCGGTCTGGTGAAGAACGCCTACGTCGGCCGCACCTTCATCCAGCCCTCGCAGACCATCCGCCAGCTGGGCATCCGGCTGAAGCTGAACCCCCTCAAGGAAGTCATCAAGGGGAAGAAGCTCGTGGTCGTCGACGACTCGATCGTCCGCGGCAACACCCAGCGCGCCCTGGTCCGCATGCTCCGCGAGGCAGGCGCCGCCGAGGTCCACATCCGGATCTCCTCCCCGCCGGTCAAGTGGCCCTGCTTCTTCGGCATCGACTTCGCCACCCGCGCGGAGCTGATCGCCAACGGCATGTCCGTCGACGAGATCGGCAAGTCGCTCGGCGCGGACTCGCTCTCGTACATCTCCCTGGAGGGGATGGTCGAGGCGACCACCATCGCCAAGCCGAACCTCTGCCGGGCCTGCTTCGACGGCGAGTACCCGATGGAGCTGCCCGACCCCGAGCTGCTCGGCAAGCAGCTCCTGGAGACGGAACTGGCCGCCGGACCCGCCGCCACCGCGGCCGCCGACGCCCTGCGCCGTCCGTGAGATCCCGCTGCACCCGCAGTGACGCAGTAACGACACGAAAGCTCTGAACCCCATGTCTCAGACCACTGGTGCCAGCTACGCCTCTGCGGGCGTCGACATCGAGGCGGGCGACCGCGCCGTCGAGCTCATGAAGGAGTGGGTGAAGAAGACGCAGCGCCCCGAGGTCCTCGGTGGCCTCGGCGGCTTCGCCGGCCTCTTCGACGCCTCCGCCCTCAAGCGCTACGAGCGTCCGCTGCTCGCCTCGGCGACCGACGGCGTCGGCACGAAGGTCGACATCGCCCGCCAGATGGGCGTGTACGACACCATCGGCCACGACCTGGTCGCCATGGTCATGGACGACATCGTCGTCTGCGGCGCCGAGCCGCTCTTCATGACCGACTACATCTGCGTGGGCAAGGTCCACCCGGAGCGGGTCGCCGCCATCGTGAAGGGCATCGCCGAGGGCTGCGTCCTGGCCGGCTGCGCCCTGGTCGGCGGCGAGACGGCGGAGCACCCGGGCCTCCTCGGCCCGGACGACTTCGACGTGGCCGGCGCGGGCACGGGTGTCGTCGAGCACGACCGCCTGCTGGGCGCCGATCGCATCCGTACGGGGGACGCGGTCATCGCCATGGCCTCCTCGGGGCTTCACTCCAACGGGTACTCGCTCGTCCGCCACGTGGTCTTCGACCGCGCCGGCATGACCCTCGACCAGCGGGTCGACGAGCTGGGCCGCACCCTCGGCGAGGAGCTCCTGGAGCCCACGAAGATCTACTCGCTGGACTGCCTGGCGCTGACCCGGACCACCGAGGTGCACGCCTTCAGCCACATCACCGGCGGCGGCCTCGCGGCCAACCTCGCCCGGGTCATCCCGGACGGGCTGCACGCCACCGTGGACCGCTCCACCTGGGCCCCGGGCGCGATCTTCGACCTCGTCGGCACGGCCGGCCGGGTGGAGCGCCTGGAGCTGGAGAAGACCCTCAACATGGGCGTCGGCATGATGGCCGTCGTCCCGGCCGAGTCGGTCGACGCCGCCCTCACCACGCTGGCCGACCGCGGGCTGGACGCCTGGGTCGCCGGCGAGATCACCGAGCGCGGCGACAAGGACTCCGGCGCGGAGCTGGTCGGCGACTACGCGAAGTAGTCACCAGCCGTACGTACGAGGAAGGGGCACCCCGCCGGGCGGGGTGCCCCTTCCTCGTGTTCCTCGTGTCCCGGGAGTGCTCGTGTCCCGGCGGGGCTCGGTGTCCCTGATCCGCTCGCACTGCCCCTGAGCAGCACAAAACCCGGTCCGGGTGGCCCGGACCGAGTCTCGGCGTTCAGAAGGTCAAGCGCGACGCTGGGGCGACTGCGGACCGGACTCGTCGTCCTCGTCCTCGTCGTCCGTGTTGTAGAGATCCGCGTACTGCGCGTACGGGTCGTCTTCCTCGTCGTCGTCCTCGAACGGCTCGCCATTCGGCGGCTGGCTCGAAGTCGAAGCGCCCAGCTCATTGGCCAGACGCGACAGGTCAGTCCCGCCGCTGCTGTACTTCAGCTGGCGGGCGACCTTGGTCTGCTTGGCCTTTGCCCGGCCGCGCCCCATGGCTCGACCCCCTCGGTGACGGGGCTCGCTGGCCCCAGAGTCTTGACACGCGTTCATGATGCGAAACGGGCTCTCGAAGGAGAGACCGGTCCGTAGGGCTTCAACGGTACCTGTTTCCTCGGGTCTACGGTACGCCGCGCGCATCACATACCCCGGTACAGAACCATCGAGGTGCCCTTTCCTCGCTGGTCAATCGCGATTTTAACCTCTTCTGGGGGGCCGACCCGCCGACCGGCGTGAGCGAAGTCTCCCGGACGGCGGGCGGGCCGGCCCCCGTGGAACGTCAGACCTGGGCCCGGCGCGCCTCGGCCATCCGCTGCTCGGCGATGCGGTCGGCGGCCGCGGCCGGCGGAATGCCGTCCGCCTTCGCACGTGCGAAGATCTCCAGGGTGGTGTCGAAGATCTTCGTGGCCTTCGCCTTGCAGCGGTCGAAGTCGAAGCCGTGGAGCTCGTCGGCGACCTGGATCACGCCGCCGGCGTTCACCACGTAGTCCGGGGCGTAGAGGATGCCGCGCTCCTCCAGGTCCTTCTCGACGCCCGGGTGCGCGAGCTGGTTGTTCGCCGCGCCGCAGACGACCTTCGCGGTGAGGACCGGGACGGTGTCGTCGTTCAGGGCGCCGCCCAGCGCGCAGGGGGCGTAGATGTCGAGGCCCTCGACGCGGATCAGCGCCTCGGTGTCGGCGACCACCTGGACCTGCGGGTGCTTGTCGGTGATCCGGCGCACCGACTCCTCGCGGACGTCGGTGATGACGACCTCGGCGCCGTCCTCCAGGAGGTGCTCGACCAGGTAGTGGCCCACCTTGCCGACGCCGGCGACGCCGACCTTCCGGCCGCGCAGGGTCGGGTCGCCCCACAGGTGCTGGGCGGAGGCGCGCATGCCCTGGAAGACGCCGAAGGCGGTCAGGACGGAGGAGTCGCCGGCGCCGCCGTTCTCGGGGGAGCGGCCGGTGGTCCACTGGTTGGTCCGGGCCACGACGTCCATGTCGGCGACGTAGGTGCCGACGTCGCAGGCGGTGACGTAGCGTCCGCCGAGGGAGGCGACGAAGCGGCCGTAGGCGAGGAGCAGCTCCTCGGTCTTGATCTGCTCGGGGTCGCCGATGATCACGGCCTTGCCGCCGCCGTGGTCGAGCCCGGCCATGGCGTTCTTGTACGACATGCCGCGCGACAGGTTGAGGGCGTCGGCGATCGCCTCGGCCTCGGTCGCGTACGGGTAGAAGCGGGTGCCGCCGAGGGCGGGACCCAGGGCGGTGTTGTGCAGCGCGATGACGGCCTTGAGGCCGGTGGCGCGGTCCTGGCAGAGCACGACTTGCTCGTGGCCTCCCTGCTCCGAGTGGAACAGGGTGCGCAGTACATCAACGGGGGCGCCAGTTGCGGTCACTGTGGTGACTCCCAAGGAAGGTGCGGCGGAGGGTCCCCCCTGCGGGTGGGGGAGGACCCATTGCGCCATGAGATTAAGTCCTACCTGGGCGTAGGAAGGGCGGAGTGGGCCGGATCACCCCCTCGGGGAGTACCCGCGTGGAAGGATTCGCGGCATGTCGGTCGACTCCACGTTGCTCGTCCCGTACGCCTCTTATCTCCGGGTGTACGAGCCGCTGGCCGCGTTCCCCGAGCCGGAGCGGACCCACTGGTCGCGGTACGCCCGCCGGCCGCGCACCCCGGGCGCCCAGGACGAGCTGCGGCGTTCGCTGGCGGACCTGGTGCCGATGCCGCCGGTGCCGGTGCCGGTGCACGAGAGCGGCGAGGCGTTCGTGGCGCACCTGGACGGGGTGGTGGTCGTCTGCCCGTGGCGGACCCGGCTGCGCGGGTGGCTGGCGCTGCGGGAGCTGGTGGCGGAGAACGGGCTGCCGGCGTCGGTCCTGGACGCGATGCTGCCGCCGGTGGTGCGGGCCCAGGTGGAGGCGGACCACGAGCGGTGGCTGGAGCGGAACCCGGACGCGCGGCCGTGGATCAGGACGGCGGTCTGGCAGGTGCCGCTGCGCTGGTTCGCGCTCTTCGGGGACGAGGAGCGATGTTACGAGGCGGGGGACCGGTCGGCGGGGCGGGCGCCGGTGCTGCGCTACCGGACGACGATGGCGCAGGCGCGGCGGCGGCTCGCGCGGGCGTTGCGGGCGCTGCGGGACTCGGTGGACGAGGGCGTGCTGACGCAGGGGCTCGTCGACGTGGGCCGCTGGCTGGAGGAGTTCCATCCGCGGGCGCTGGTGGAGCTGGACTACGGCGGGCTGGTGCACGCGGTGGCGGAGGAGCGGCTGGCGGCGGACCGGTCGGCGGCGGACGTGGCGGAGGGGCTCGCGGCGCTGCGGGCGGGGGACGACGCCACGGCGGCGGAGGTGTACGCGCGGCTGGCGGAGCGATGGCGGGCCGTCAGGGACCTGCGCCACGCGAATTGACATAGGACGGGCATCTTCGTCAGGTGTGCATGGACAAGACATGCTCCGTCGGGGTAAATGATCTTCATGGTGGCTGGCCGGAACGATCTGGCCGGATCCGGCGGGACGTTGGTCCTGAACCGGGCCTTTGGCTCAAGCGTGACGGACAGCACTAAACGTACCCTTGCGTCGATCACCTACCCTCGTGCCAAAATAGGACAAGGAGTCCGGGGAGGGTTCCTTCCGCCCAACTTTGGGCGGAACGCTCAGCATTGCACTCTATGGGGGGTCTGAGGACTCCTGATCGCTCTGTGACTGATCGTCACAGTGGCGTGACTGTCCGTTATGGCATGGTCAGTCGACTTCCGCCGCTGATGAACACCTGCGAGGGCAATTCCATCGGTTTGGCCGACGCGGCTGGACGGATGGTGTAGTTGTAGTGCCGAGGACAAGCCGTTCGTCCTATAACCGACTCGACCCGCTTCCGCCATTTCGGGCAAGGCGGGTCAAGGTGCAGAATTTAGAGGAAAGAACCGAGAAGGTTCGGTTCTCCCGAGGAGGCCGCTCATGACCGCTCGCACCCCTGATGCCGAGCCGCTGCTGACCCCTGCCGAGGTCGCCACGATGTTCCGCGTGGACCCGAAGACGGTGACCCGCTGGGCCAAGGCCGGCAAGCTCACGTCCATCCGCACCCTGGGTGGGCACCGCCGGTACCGCGAGGCCGAGGTTCGCGCCCTGCTGGCGGGCATTCCGCAGCAGCGCAGCGAAGCCTGAGGCGTACGCGAGACACGCAACACCCCGTAACACCGGGCCTGTCCGGGTCCCCCAATCCGGTCGCCCATCCCACAGCTCTGCCGGCGGTTCCTGCCCCAACAGGCCACCGTCACCGATCGCGCTGGACTCCGCCGGGTCCAGCGCGATCGCTTTTTTGGGCCCGCTCCCACTCGTCGAACATCGGTGCAATTGCACGTATTAAATTGAGCTGTTGCAGGAGCGGCGTAAACGAGGGGGTTCCTGAAGGGCTTCGAGTGACTCCCGTCACATCCCCGAAGCCTTGCCCTGGAACCAGCCTGCCACCCCCGCATAGTCCCCCAACCCGCCGTTGGTCACCGGCCGGTGGGACTTTCGTCCCCCGTTCGAGTGGAGTCGAAGCATCGGGGCGGCAGCGGGAACGGCGGCACACGGCACGACGAAGAAGGGCCCCCCAGCCACCGCTCGGGCCGAGCTTCCAAACGAGCACCTGCGGCGCAGTAACCGCGAGCAGCCCCAAGGACCGGGGGGGGGGGATCCAAAG